>CAYTMT010000031.1:0-4341 GCA_964439095.1 uncultured Gammaproteobacteria bacterium
ACCAAGAGTCCATCACTGTCAGGAAGCTGATGGCAGACGTGTCAACACCCCCCTAGGGGAGGCACACTCCTCGCCCGGCGCACTCGTTGCGCCGGTTTTATTTTTTCTGCATCACTACTAAAAAAACAACTAACTTTCTCACATTCCCTATAATGGACGGCATAATCTTTTTATGCTATAATCCTGTATATCTATGACTGATTTTTACCAACCGCCTGTTAATCTGCTCCGCCCCAACACCATTCCCGAAACCCCCTCCACCCCACCTGCCAATCGCCATACCTGGATGTATTTTTTTGTACTCCTAGTTTTACTTGGTCTTGGTTTTTTTTGGTTCGTCAAAGCGCAGCTCACCACTCTGCCCAGCGACCCTACTGCCTACGACCCCATCACCCTTCGTCCCAAACAGCTCGGTATCATGCACGCAGTACGTAATTTTATTTTTAACTCCAACATGTTCTTAACAGGAGAAGAGAACGATCGTGTTAATGTATTAGTTTTGGGTATGGGCGGTCCGGGGCATGATGGTCCATACCTCACCGACACCATCATGATTGCCAGCATCAAACCCAGCACCAAAGAAATGGCACTTATTTCTATTCCGCGCGACCTAGAAATTAACATCCCTAATTTTGGAGTACGAAAAATAAATGCAGTAAATTCTATTGGCGAAACGAACGATCCAGGACAAGGCGGAGAATTCACGCGAAAAGAAATAGAAAAATTATTTGGAATTTCTATTCCCTATTATATACGTATTGATTTTGCTGCCTTCCAGGATATGGTAGATACGGTCGGCGGAATCACCATAAATGTGCCTAACGGTTTTACTGACACTTCATTCCCTGGACCAAATTATAGCTATCAAACTATTTCGTTTACTACAGGTGAACAAGTAATGGACGGTGAGCGCGCCCTTAATTATTCCCGCTCCCGCCATGGCAATGCAGGTGAAAGCTCGGACTTCGCTCGCTCTCGGCGCCAACAACAAGTAATCGCCGCCCTCCGCGAACGCATTCTCTCGGCCGACACCTACACCAATCCAGCAACGATCGAGCGTATTATGGGGACACTCGCCAGCCACATCACCACCAATCTCAACTTTGGACAAATTATGTACGTGGGCAGCATTGTTAAAGAAGTAGGAACAACGGTAAAAACTTTGGTTATCGATGACAGCCCGCGCGGATTCCTTACGTCCGCTATCGCCTCTAACGGTGCTTTTGTCCTTCGTCCCAAAAGCGGAAATTTTTCCGAAGTAGAAGGTGCTATTAACCATGTTTTTGACCCCACTACCTCTACCCCTCCTCTCCGTACCGTCACCAGTAACCCCACAACCACCACTTCGCCCATATTTTCTCCAGTTCGTATCGCAGTTCAAAATGGTACCTGGCGTGTTGGGCTCGCCAGCCGTCTCCAAAAACAACTTACGGACCAAGGTTTTGCCGTACCGCTTGTGGGTAACAGTGCCAAGCGCCCTATTGCCACAACCACCATTTATGTGGTAAGGTCGGCTATCGCTCCCGAAATTACGAGCGGAATCAAAAAAATACTGCCCAACGCCCCAATTTTCACCTCTTTGCCAGAGTGGTTCTCGCTCGGGTATACTGAAACCAGTACCCCTCCCGCACCACCTCTGCCTGACATCGCCATTATTATTGGAACTGATTTTCCTGATTAACCCACATTTCATATGGCCACGCCCGCCACCATCGTCAAACATGCCCTCCCCACCGTCGTCCTCGTTGGTCGAGTTAACGTCGGCAAATCAACGCTTTTTAATCGACTCACCGAAACCACCCAAGCATTGGTTTCGGAAGTTCCTGGTACCACCCGTACTCGCAATATTGGTTTTGCTCTGTGGCGCGGTAAACATTTTCGTTTAGTAGACACAGGCGGCCTCACTTTTTCGGACAAAGTAGTTTTGGAAGAAGAAATTATTGATCAAACCGAACAAGGACTCAAGGAAGCCGACTTGATTGTTATGGTGGTAGATTTAAAAAACGGTATGCTTCCCCAAGAAATTACGTTGGCTAAAAAATTACGCCAACAATTTCCGGGAAAACCCGTACTTCTCGCTGGCAACAAAGCTGACAGTCCAGAAATTCGCCTGGCCGCTCACGCCCCAGAATGGCGCAAACTTGGAATGGGAGAACCGCATCCTATTTCTGCCCAAAACAGCAGTGGCTTGGGGGATTTTTTAGACCTCATGTTTAAAGACTTGGGCAAAATGAAAAAAAATCCTAAAAATTTTGAACTACCACCACCCGCCACCAAAGTGGCGTTGGTTGGAAAACCAAACGTGGGTAAATCATCACTCTTCAACAAACTCATTGGCGAAGATCGGGTGATTGTAAACCCGATGCCTCACACTACCCGCGAACCGCACGACACACTCGTTGAAGTTGATGGGCAGCTGATTGTATTTGTGGACACCGCCGGTATTCGTCGCAAAACAAAAGTCTCAGGTATTTTGGAACGCGCGGGTATTAAAAAAAGTATTGAAATTGCCGAACGTGCCGACGTTACATTGTTACTCCTCGACACTGCCGAGCCAGTTACCGACCAGGACCAACAACTGGGCGGACTTCTTCGCGATCATGCACGCAGTGTAATTATTATTGTCAACAAGTGGGACTTGGCCGATGAAAACGACGATGCGTTCCGCAACGAAGTAAAAGAACACCTACGCAAAAAACTCCCCCACCTTGACTACGCACCAATTGTATTTGTCAGTGCCAAAAACGGCTATCGTGTCCACCAAATTTTTCCGCTTATCACTGAAGCAATGGAAGGGCGAAAACTGGCCATCCCTGACGAAGAACTGGGAGAATTTCTGAAAGAGATTACCAAAAAACGCCTTCCTACCAAAGGCAAAGGCGTTCGCCATCCACGCATCATTAATTTCCGACAGATTAACGCCAACCCGCCCGTATTTGAAATCGAAATTAAATCCAAGACTTCGCTCCACATGTCGTATGTGCGCTACATCGAAAATCGTTTGCGCGAACGCTTCGGTTTTTTTGCCACCCCCGTTATTATTAAACTTACCAAAGTAAAACGCTAATATGTTTCTCGTAGTCGGTCTGGGAAATCCGGGGAATGAATATAAAAACACCCGCCATAATGTTGGTTTTATTGCGGCAGAATTACTAGCCCAACAATGGGGACTTCCAGAACTGCGACTCAATAAAAAATTTCAAGCTCACATTACCGAAGGACGATTCCATGACCAACAAATTATTATAGCCGAGCCTGAAACTTTCATGAACGACTCTGGAATTGCCGTCACCCTCATTGCTCATTTTTATCATATCCCTCCAAAAAATATTTTGGTTATCCACGATGATAAAGATATCATGTTGGGAGAATCTCGCTTACATTTTGATCGTGGCAGTGCTGGCCACAACGGCGTTTCTTCAATCATTGAACACCTTGGCACTCAAGGTTTTTACCGCCTACGTCTAGGAATCCTTCCCGAACATCCTATTGCTGATACGGCAAACTTTGTTCTCGGCCATATGGACACTTCCGAACAAAAAATTATCGAACAAGTCATCGAAAAAACTTTTCCCGAACTAGAGCGCTTGCTCAACAAATAATATCTATGCGCTGGAGGGCGACCTTAATTGCACTAGGAATTATTGCTGTTTGTTTTGGTTTGTGGTGGTGGCACACTCGACCTCCTCATCCATTTTTAATTACTTTTTTTTCGATCGGCCAAGGAGATGCGGCTTTGATTGAATTTGGTAATAACGAAACAGCTCTAGTTGATTGTGGTCCGGACCGAGCAATCCTGGGCAAACTAGGGCGCACTCTGCCACTCCTTTCTACCACCCTCACCTATCTGATTGTCACTCATCCCGATCGCGACCACTACGGTGGTTGTGTAGACGTGCTTAACCGCTATCATATAGCCCACATTATTATCAACGGCGGAGAAAAACCGTACGATCCCTATTGGCAAGAATGGAACAAAAAACTCCACGAAGAAAGCGCTGAAATTTTCACCGTAGACACCACCAGCAGTATCGTCGTCAACGATAGTGTTATGGAATTTTTAGCACCAGACAAAAACATTCCACTTTTACTCGGTGACGGGGATAGTAATAACCGATCCGTTGTGTTCCGCCTCAGCCACCACGGTTCCAGTACCCTCTTCACTGGTGATATGGAAACGCTTCTAGAACAAGCACTCGTGAACCGCTATTGCTCACCAAGCTCCACCCCCTGCCCCGCACTCCAGGCGAATGTGCTCAAAGTAGGACATCACGGCAGCGACAGTGGCAGTACCCCCGAGTTTCTCCAAGCAGTTGGAGCAGAAACCGCCATCGTTTCTGT
>CAYTMT010000031.1:4441-9236 GCA_964439095.1 uncultured Gammaproteobacteria bacterium
GACACTGATGGTGATGGCTTTTCAGATGGCGAAGAAGTACGAAATGGATTTAACCCCCTCAAAGAAAATCGCGACCGATCACTCCCGCGCCGTGTTGAAGTCAATCTCACCGAACAAACTGCCACTTTTTATCTCAACAACATCCCTATTGAAACATTTTCTATTTCGAGCGGAAAGCTCGGCACTCCCACCCCCACTGGCACATTCCACATTATGCGCAAACTGGCAACCCACGACTATGTTGGTCCAGGCTACAACTTACCAGGCATCAAATGGAACATGGAATTTAAACGAACATTTTATCTTCATGGCGCCAATTGGCACAACCAATTCGGCATCCGCCCCATGAGCCATGGCTGTGTAAACATCTCCTACATCAATGCCGAAAAACTCTATCATTTTCTCTCCCCTGATGATACCGTTATTATTACCGGAGAAACACCCAGACGAGTAATTGCCCACAACCAAGCCAAAAAAACTGCAATCCGTTGACAGGGCTGTCGAGGTATGGTATAATTATCTACATATTCCCCTTTATTTTGTTATGAAAGAGACCATTGTTACCATTATTCAACTTATCCTTTCTTTGATTCTTATTGTATTAGTATTACTCCAACAAAAAGGAGTTGGTTTAAGTGGAGTTTTTGGTGGATCCAGTAATATTTACAGCACCAAACGTGGTGTTGATAAATTCTTGTTTACAGCCACCATTGTTATTGCCATTATTTTCTTCGCTTTTTCTCTCGCTCGTCTTATTATTGTAGCGTAATTTTGCTACTCTTCTCAGCTTGTTAGTAATATTTCTCATGCTTTGGCATCGATTTACGTTGTGGATAAAACGCTTCCACACGCGCCAAAATTATTTTGACCGTAAAATGTTCGCCAATTTACAAGGGCGAGTTTTTCCGTCTCTGCGCCAGCTTCGCTACATGCCACGATTTTGGAACAAAGAAGAACGCCTGACTGCTCATGTGGCGAGTATTCTTTTTGGCCTCAGCACAATTGGTCTAATTATTATTTTCTTCACTAGCCACATTATCAATGTGCCAGCAGCGGGCGGTGAATACAGCGAAGCAATGATTGGCCAACCAAAACTCATCAACCCTATCTTTGCTGGTCTCAATGACGTTGATCTAGATTTAACCGCCCTCACCTATAGTGGGCTATTCCGTTTCAACGAACGAGGCGAACTTGTTCCTGATCTAGCCAAAGAATACACCCTAAGTGATGATAAAAAAACTTACGATATTACCCTCAAAGACAATCTCCGCTGGTCTGACAACGAACCAGTAACTGCAGATGATATCATTTTCTCCTTTGAATCAATTCTCAATCCCGAAATTGGCAGTCCACTTCTCCGTTCGTTTCAAGGAGTGGGGATAGAAAAAACCGGCGACCTGTCCGTTCGCTTTACCATCAAAGAGCCTTTTGTCCCATTTATTCGCACACTTACTTTTGGAATTCTCCCTGAACATGTTTGGAGTAATATTCCTGCGAGTGGTATGAAAATCGCTGCCCCCAATCTCAAACCGGTTGGCACTGGCCCATGGAAATTTAAAAGTTTAGTTAAAAACGACAACGGCACCGTTAAAAGCTACACCCTCGAACATAATTCGCACTACGTAAATCAGTTACCTTTACTAAAAAATCTTACCTTCCGATTCTTTTCCGACTATCCAGAAGCAATCCAAGCTTTTAAAACCAAACAAGTAGACGCGCTTAGTTTTGTACCTAATGCTCTCCGTGATAAAGTGGCCGGCAATAACGTTAACTTATTTTCTCTCACCCTCCCTCAATACACCGCACTCTTTTTTAATCAAACTCAAAATACTTTTCTCAAAAACACAGATGTTCGCCGAGCGTTAGCACAGGCCATAGACCGTACTAGCATTGCCGAAACAACACTTGGTGGCAGTGCAATTCCACTCGATTCACCATTTCCACCTACAGTTCTAGAACTATCCCCTGACGCCAAACATATCACTACAGATCTACCCGGATCAAAACGACTGCTGGATTCAGCTGGATGGACAGAAATAAACCCAGAACAATTTTTTGATTTACAAAAAAATTCACTACAAAAAACCCACCAAAAAGAAATCGACGCGCTACGCAAAACTAATACCCCTAGCTCCAGTGCAGAAATTGCCACAATTATGCAAGGAATCGAAACCGAAGCACGTTCCGCTCTGGATAAAAACCAAACAACCTACCGCCGCGATAAAAACAACAATGTGTTGCGTATTACCATCACCACTGTTGATTCCCCAGAATATAAAACTGTGGCCGATGCCGTAGCTACTGCCTGGCGAACGCTCGGTATTATCACCAATGTTACCGTAATTTCTCCGCATCAAATTAATCGTGAAGCTATAAAAACCCGATCCTACGAAGTACTCCTCTACGGAGAAATTGTAGGCAGCGATCCAGATATTTTCCCGTTCTGGCACTCTTCACAAATTGCTTCCGGCCTCAACTTGGCTGGATTTAGCGATCGTGATGCAGATAAACTTTTGGAAACCGCTCGTCAAACACTCGATCCCAAAAAACGTGCTGAACTCTACGAGAAATTCCAAAACTTGCTGATCGCCTCTGCTCCAGCTACTGTCTTGTTCGCACCAACCTACACCTTTGCTACCTGGAACCGAGTACAAGGAATCACCACCGGTATTATTTTTTCTCCACCAGATCGTTTTGCTACTTTGAATAATTGGTATGTAAATACAACTTGGAATTGGAAGTAAACGGGCAAGTGGCGGAATTGGTATACGCGCAGGTCTCAGAAGCCTGTGCCGCAAGGCTTGAGGGTTCGAGTCCCTCCCTGCCCACATAAATTTTAATCATTCAGGCTCACTATCAAGCGAGGTTGCACATCGCCTGGTCACGGCCATATTTATTTTTTCGGTATGTTACCAACGAAACCGCCGGCTTTTACACCGGCAACACCCCACCTAACTCCATCTGGAGCAGACAATAGAATTACGCGCCGTCCATTTCATTCTGGACCACCACGCCCACACCATAACACCACTCGCCCACCAGCGCGTTTTGGTAACCACCCCACTCACACCTCTGCACACGCCACGCCTCGCCCATCATTTTCTCGTTTTCGAGCTGCCGGAACTACATCGGTGGGTAAATTGCGCATTGCTGTACTCGGCGGTCTAGAAGAAATTGGTCGCAACTGCACCCTCATTGAATATGAGGATAGTATTTTGATTATCGACATGGGGCTCCAATTCCCAGAAGAAGACATGCCGGGTATTGATTACATCATCCCCAACATGGGCTACTTAAAAGGCAAAGAAAAAAATATCCGCGGCGTCATTATCACCCACGGCCACTATGATCATATTGGCGGCATCCCCCATTTGATTCCAATGTTGGGCTATCCACCAATCTATGGCCTCCCGATCACCAACGCCATTATCAAAAAACGTCAAGACGATTACAAAGATTTGCGTCCTCTCAATTTGCACAACGTTTCTCCGGCTGACTCGCTCAAGTTGGGTGCATTCACCGTAGAATTTTTCCATCTCAACCACAACATTCCTGATTCTACTGGTGTCGTGATTAAAACTCCGGTCGGCACCATTCTCCACACCGGTGATTGGAAGTTTGACTACCAACCCGTAGGCGAAGCTCCGGCTGATTTGCAAAAAATTGCCCGCATTGGTAGCGAAGGCGTACTTGCTTTACTCAGCGATTCCACCAATGCCGATGCCAAAGGACACCAAATCTCGGAATCAGAAATTGGTGTTAATCTTGATGATATTCTCCGCAAAGCTCCGGGCCGTGTAATTATTGGCACCTTTGCTTCTTTACTTTCTCGTGTAAAACAACTGATTGAAGCGTCCGAAAAACAAGGCAAGGTAGTTGCTTTGGGCGGCTTTAGCATGAAAAGCAACGTAGAAATCGCCAAAGAATTAGGGTACATGAAATTTAATCCGAAAACGTTGGTAGACATTCGTAATATCGAAAAATATCCACCTAATAAAGTGGTGATCATTTGTACCGGTGCACAGGGTGAAAAAAATGCTACCCTCATGCGCATCACCAACGGCGAACACCGCGATGTGACGCTCATGAAAGGCGACACCGTCATTTTCTCCTCCTCAGTTATTCCAGGCAATGAACGCACCGTACAACGCATGAAAGATATTTTGTTCCGCAAAGGTGCGGACGTGATCCACTACGAAATGATGGACGTGCACGCTGGTGGCCATGCCAAAGCCGAAGATGTAAAATTGATGATTCGTCTGCTCTGCCCCAAATATTTTATCCCCATTCACGGCAACCACTACAAACTTCGCTACAATGCCAAGATCGCCCTATCGATGGGCTACACCGATGCGAATGTGTTTGTGGCCGACAATGGCCAAGTGATGGAATTCAAAAGCGGGGGCATCGGCACCTTGACCAACGAAAAACTCCAGAGCGACCACGTGTTTGTGGATGGCCTGGGCGTGAGTGACGAAACCAACGTGGTACTCCGCGATCGCCAATTATTGGCCGAAGATGGTATGGTGGTGGTGATTGCCACTGTCGATAGCAAAACCGGACAGCTCATTCAGAACCCCGACATTATCTCGCGCGGGTTTGTGTTTCTCAAAGAGCACAAAGAGCTGATCGAAGATTTACGCCACCGCGTAAAAAAGATGATCACCGACTCGAACCCGCTCGCCTGGGCCGATACCAATGAAATAAAAAATAAACTACGCGACTACATTGGCCAATTCTTGTTCACCAAGACCGAGAAGCGACCGATGGTATTGCCGGTGGTGATTGAGGTGTA
>CAYTMT010000032.1:0-4366 GCA_964439095.1 uncultured Gammaproteobacteria bacterium
TAAGAAGGGAGAGAATAATCTCGAATGATCGGGATTATTTTTTTATGCTCCACCTTGTGTTTTTGGGCCATTTTGGCTATACTATTTGCATATGAATATCACTGCGGAAGAGGTTAAAAAATTAGCTGAATTAGCGCGTTTGGAGCTGACTCCGGTCGAGTCCGAGCGTTTTGCTGTTACCATTTCGGCAGTGCTCGAGTATATGAGTATGTTGTCCGAGGTGGACACTTCGACCGTGGTGCCAACCTATCAGGTGACTGGCCTTATTGATGTTGTGCGTGAAGATATGGCGGTGCCAAGCAGGGTAACTCCGGCCGAATTGGTGGGTGCTTTTCCGGTTGTGGAGCGCGGTGAGTTGGTGGTGCCGGGCGTTTTTGAAACCAAAAAATCTTAAGGTTTTTTTATGTCGTCTCTTCATACTTTATCACTTACTGATGCGAAAGCTGGATTGGCCCGTCGCGATTTTAGTGCTGTTGAATTAACTCGAGCGTGCTTGGCTCAAATTGCCGAGCGTAATGCAGTATTGAATGCATTTATTACCGTTTCCGATGAGGTTGCCCTGGCTGCTGCGACCGCAGCCGATGCTTTGTTGGCGCGTGGCGAAGGAAAGGCGTTGACAGGTATTCCGTTTGCCGTTAAAGATGCTATTTGCACGCGCGGCGTGCGCTCCACCGCGTCCGCTCGTATTCTCGACAACTATGTGCCACCGTTTGATGCTACCGTGATTGCCAAAATTCGGGAGGCAGGTGGGGTGTTGATGGGGAAAAACAATTGTGATGCGTTTGGCCATGGTGCGAGCAACGAAAACAGTATGTATGGCCCGGTAAAAAATCCGCACGATATCACCAAAGTGGCCGGTGGATCAAGTGGTGGATCAGCGGCGGCTGTGGCTGACAATATGTGTTTGTTTGCCATGGGTGAGGACACTGGCGGATCCATTCGTCAGCCCGCCAGTTTTTGTGGTGTGGTAGGGCTTCGGCCTAGCTATGGTCGCACTTCGCGTTTTGGTATTATGCCCATGGCTTCGTCGCTCGACACAGTTGGTCCATTTACCAAAACCGTAGAGGATATGGCTGTGGTTATGGAAGCGATTGCTGGTCAAGATGTCAAAGATGCGACCACGGTGCACGATCCTGTCCCGGATTATTCGGCAGAATTAAAAAAAGGTATTTCTGGGTTACGAATCGGTGTCCCGAAAGAGTATTTTTCTATTCCCGGAATTGACCCTGAAGTAAAAGAAAAAACATTGGCGGCGATTGAGCATTTGCGGGGGCTGGGGTGTGTGATTAAGGAAGTAAGCCTACCCCATACCAAGTATGCGATTGCCGTGTATTATATTGTGGTGCCTAGTGAGGATAGTTCTAATTTGGCGCGGTTGGATGGGGTGCGTTATGGTGTGCGGGCCGAGGATGGAAATTTGTATGATTTGTATGCACGTTCACGGGCTATGGGTTTTCCCGAAGAAGTAAAGCGGCGTATTTTGATTGGCACCTACACGTTGTCGAGTGGATATTACGATGCCTATTACAAAAAAGCACAAGCCGTGCGCACGCTCATTAAACGTGATTTTGATGAAGCGTTTCGCCAGGTGGATTGCTTGATTACCCCCACATCGCCATTTCCGGCGTTTGGCATTGGCGAAAAAGCCAACGATCCTATGGCACTGTATTTGGCCGACATTATGGTAAGTCCGCCGTCAGTGGCTGGTATGCCAGCACTTTCGGTTCCAGGCGGAAAAACAAAAAACAGGTTACCGATTGGTATTCAAATTATTGGACCACGTTTGGGAGAAAGCCAAATTCTACGCGTAGGCCAGGCGATTGCTATTTATTCTTAATTTTGTAATTATGCCCGTACGTACCACAGGCGCTGGAAACGATGTGTTTTCTGATCCGATTGTTACTGGTGGTGAGATGATTAATTATCGTAACAGCTGGACCATTTTTAAAATCATGAGCGAGTTTGTGGAAGGGTATCAATTACTCGGTAACTTAACCAAAGAAGTTACCATTTTGGGTTCTGCTCGGTTAAAACCCAATACTAAATATTATCAGATTGCCAGGGAGTTGGGGCGATTGCTTGGTAAAAATGGGTTTACCACGGTAACGGGTGGGGGCCCTGGAATTATGGAAGCAGCCAATCGCGGCGCCTATGAAGCGGGCGGGGAGAGTGTGGGTATAAATATTGAGTTGCCATTTGAACAGCGTGTAAATCCGTATGTTAAAAAGTCTGCTGGGTTTCGTTATTTTTTTACGCGTAAAGTAATTCTTACTTCACTTGCTAATGCTTTTGTGTTTTTTCCAGGTGGATTTGGTACGCTTGATGAATTTTTTGAAATTGTGGATTATATGGAGTTTGGTAATATGGAGCGTTCTCCTATTGTTTTGGTAGGAAAAGAATTTTGGCAACCAGTTATTTCGTTTTTGCGCGAGCAATCGGTGCAGAATTTCCATACCATGGAAGTGAGTGAAATTGATAATTGGCATATTGTGGATACTGCTGCCGAAGCGTTCGAATTGTTGAAACCGGTAGGGGATCGTCCAAATTTATGTGTTGGAAATTCGAATAATCCATTTTGTAAAGGTGATGCTGACTGGCGTATTTTTCGGATTATGGGTGAGTTGGTGGAAGGGTTTGAATTTTTGACTAAGATTCCGAAGAATGTTACGGTTTTGGGTACCAAGAGTATTCCGTCTGACTCCCCATACGCAACAGCTGCCTATCGTTTGGGTGAACTGCTCGCCAAGCAGGGAATTGCGGTCGAAACGGGTGGTGGCCCAGGGGCTATGGAAGCGGCAAACAAAGGCGCGTTTGAAAATGGCGGTACGTCCGTGGGTATTAATATGCTCTTTGAGGGTGGTGTAGAACGACGCAATGACTATCTGACATTCTCCACCGCATTCTCGTTTCCGTTTATCCGCAAATTGATTCTTACTTCACCTTCAGAAGCGTTTGTGTTTTTCCCGGGTGGGCTTGGTACTATGCACCAGTTGTTTGAAGTGCTCACCTTGATTGAAACCAAAAAAATTAAACCATTGCCCGTTATTTTATACGGTCGGTCATTTTGGGAACCGATGGTTAATTTTTTCCACTTGTTGCACCAGGATTTTAAAACCATTAATCAGTGGGACGAAAAATACGTTACCATCGTCGATGATCCGGAAACCGCTATTTCTTATCTTGTCTAATCTATGTCCTATTCGCATTTTGTTCTCAGAAATGGAATTACTGTAATTGCTGTTCCTATGCCAGGGACTACGGCTACTACGGTTTTGGAAATGTTTCCGATTGGCTCTCGTTCCGAAACGCCGCGCTTGTCTGGTGCGTCGCATTTTGTAGAGCATTTGTTGTTTAAAGGCACCGAGCGTCGTCCTAATTATTTGGACATTTCGCGCGAACTAGATTCGTATGGTGCGGAGTACAATGCGTTTACGTATAAAGAATATACGGGGTATTATGTAAAAATTGATAGTGCCAAACAGCACCGTGCGTTTGATTTTTTGGCCGATATTGTTTTTAATTCCAAGCTGGAAGAACACGAAGTAGAGCGCGAAAAAAATGTGATTGTGGAAGAATTGCGTATGTATGAGGACAATCCTGGAATGGCTGTGGACATGTTGTTTGATCGGATGGTATTTCCGCGCAATGCATTGGGGTGGGATATCGGTGGCAGCGAAGCGTCTGTGCGTGGAGTAACGCGCGATGAGTTGTGGAATTATTATCGTTCGCACTATGTTCCCGAACAGATGGTGTTGGTGGTGGCGGGAAACATTGATCGTAAAAAAATTCGTCAGGCGGTGGCGCCATTTGCCGCTGTGCCTGCAACCAAAAAACGTCAAACTCACCCACCTAAATTTGCGCCATTTGTATGGCCAAAAACGAAGCTACCATTGGCTGAGCGAGTGATTTCTTCGGAGCGGAGCGTTGATCAAGCCCAAGTAATTATGGGGTTTCCGGGGATGCACCATAATCATGTTGATCGTCATGCTTTGGGGGTGCTTCTTACTATTTTGGGTGGTGGTATGAGTTCGCGGTTGTTTGTGGAAGTGCGCGAAAAACGTGGGCTCGCCTATGTGGTGCGCGCTGGCTCTAGTAATTTCCACGATGTGGGGCTGGTACAAGTGTCAGCTGGATTAGACCCTAAGCGCTTGGAAGAAGCACTTCAGGTGATGGTTACCGAGCTATATCGAGTAACTCGTGAGCGAGTGAGTGAAAGTGAATTGAAAAATGCCAAAACAAATATTGCAGGCCGAATGGCACTGGCGTTGGAAGACAGTAGTACCGAAGCGGAATGGTATGCTAAACAGCATATGTGTCGGATGCCACTCGCTACACCTAAAGAAATGCTTAAAAAAATACAGCAGGT
>CAYTMT010000032.1:4376-9151 GCA_964439095.1 uncultured Gammaproteobacteria bacterium
GGTTACCGCTGCGGACATTCAGCGTGTGGCCAAAAAGATTTTTATTCCTGGCGCTATGCGTTTGGCGTTAGTCGGCCCTGTAAAAGCGGAAGAGTTTTTAGCCATCGCTGCTCGAGTGGAACAGGCGGGAGCAGTGCTTTAATTTTTTTCTATGGCCCATACTGATCAGCCGTTATACATGTTTGCTAATTGGAAGATGTATTTGAATTATGATGAGAGTAATATTGTGGCACATCAGGTTGCTACGTATGCTCGTGAATTTTCGAACGATGTTACCATGGTCGTTTTTCCAAGTGCGCTGGCATTGTATCCTGTGGGGCAGACGCTCCGTGATGTAGGGGTGAGTGTGGGGGCACAAAATATTTTTTCAATTGAAACAGGAGGGTATACGGGTGAAGTTTCGGCGGCTATGTATCAAGCCGCGGGGTGTGAGTATGCACTGGTTGGTCATTCTGAACGACGACATTTATTTCATGAAGATAATCACGCGGTAAACCAAAAAATGCTGAGCACCTTGGCCGTTGGGTTGATACCAATATTGTGTGTTGGTGAAACTGCAGATGAGCATCGTGAAAATAAAGCGCAGAGTGCAATTGAAGTGCAGCTCAGGGCAGCGTTTAATGGGGTAGTGTGGCCAGTGGGGAGGCCTTGTTTTGTTGCTTACGAACCTGTGTGGGCAGTAGGGTCGGGAACAGCGTGTGATCCGATGGTGGTCAACCAGTTGTTGGGAGAAATTGCGCGTTTGGTGGGTGGGTTGCTTCCCGGAATTACACCAATCTTACTCTACGGAGGAAGTGTGCGATCGGATAATGTGGCAGAATATGTGCAGGGAGAAAATTGTAACGGTGTCTTAGTGGGTCATGCTTCGGCCGACGCTGTCAGTTGGCGAGGAATTATTGAAGAAGCGGTATCTACTAAAAAGAATTTTAATCTGAATGTCTAGTCTATGAACCTTCTTACTGTGATCTTTTGGTCGTTATTGGTGATCAGCTTTGGTATGTTGTTGTTTTTGGCGTATCGTCATTTTCCAGAAGCAGTAAATTTGGATGTGGGGAGTTTACCCGAAGAAATTGTACGCGAGAAAAAAAGAGCAATTATTAAAAAACGTTTGGCTGAACAGGGGAATCAAATGAATCATGTGTGGCATGAGCGTTTGGTGCCGGTAGTAGGGGCGTGGAATGTGATTCGAAGAAAATTCAGAAGTTACGTGGGAAGAGTTGAATATTTGTTACACCACGAGGTGGAACAAGTAAAAAAAACAGCTTCAAAATCTGATTCAAACCTTGTTTCAGTGGCCGTCCCAATGGGGAAGCAGAATTTATCAGAAGTTGATCGCCTGATTTCTGACGCTGGAGAGCAGCGCCAGCTTGGTAATTTGGATCGGGCTGAGCAATTATTGATTGCCGCTATTAGTACGGACCATAAATCTCTAGTCGCATATGAGGCCCTAGCCGCCATTTATTTGGCCAAAAATGCATTGGATGAAGCCGAACAAACGTTGTTATTTATCGTTCGGCTTAATCCTAAGGATGATCGATCGTTTGTTAAGTTGGGAGAAATTGCCGAAAATAAAGGAAATATTGCACGGGCGATTGAGTGTTACGAACAGGCGGTTTTATTGAATGATTCGCTTGCGCCGCGTTTTTATCATTTGGCAGAGTTGCTGCTCAAAAGTGGTGCTGCGGACACGGCTAGAGAGGCTATTGTGCAAGCGGTAGAGCTGGAACCACAAAATACAACCTATCTTGACGTACTTGTAGAAACTGCTATACTATGCAATGATAAAACGCTCGCGGAGCGTGGTTACCAAGAATTACGCCTGGCCGACCCAGCAAATCAGAAACTTGTTGATTTTCACCGACGGATAGGTGTGATGAAGTAAAACAATTGGGCAGATACCGAAGCGGTCAACCGGGGCAGACTGTAAATCTGCTGGCTCAGCCTTCGTAGGTTCGAATCCTACTCTGCCCACAGAGAATTTTGCCGCCTTAGCTCAGTTGGTAGAGCAACAGTTTTGTAAACTGTAGGTCCAGGGTTCGAATCCCTGAGGCGGCTCGGAAATGGTGCCGATGTAGCTCAGTTGGTAGAGCGCATCCATGGTAAGGATGAGGTCTCGGGTCCGATTCCCGACATCGGCTCAACAAAACAAATAAGCCTTTCGTAATGAGAGGTTTTTTTGTTTTATTTTTTTGCATGCCTGTGGATAAAAAAAGCTCTTTTTATAGAGAAAAAAAGTCAAAAAAGTGGTATAATAATCTTACACCTCTGAGCATTATTACGGTGAAAGGGGAACAAATGAAAAAAAGCCTATTTTGTTGGCAAAAAACCCAGAGTTTTGCTAAATTCTTTCTGTCGTTAGGATTATTTTTCATTTTATTTTTTTCATTTTCTACAATTGTAGTTGCTGCTCCGCCGGATAGTCCATATGCACCGGGTGAAACACTCGATCCTTCGTGCGCGCCAACCAGCACCAACTGCACTGTTATCTCTCCGGCTACCGCTGGCGACAATGTTAATATCACTTCGCTCAACGGACTCACCACTGCGCTGTCTGCTGTGCAGGGTGGTACAGGATTGAGTGTATTTTCTGCTGGTGATTTGTTGTTTGCTACCAGCAGTTCGACACTCTCTGCTTTGGGGATCGGTCCTGCCAACTCCATCCTCGTTTCTAACGGTAGTAATCCGGTGTGGAGTTCTGGTTTGGAATTAACGACATTAGCAGTAAGTAATACTTCCACATTTGCGCAAATCTTAGTGTCTACCTCCACAATTTCTGGGAGTGAATCTATTGGTGGGCAGCTGTCTGTTTCGGAGGCTGCTGCTTTTGGTGGTTCGTTAACCGTAACCGGATCAGCCAATTTTGCTGGTGCTCTTTCTGTTTTTGGTACCACCACGCTTCCAGACGGTAGTATTTGGAGTGGTAGTGGAGTGGGGATTGGCACGAGCACAATTTCAGAAAAACTAACAGTTGATGGAAGGATAATTTTAGGAAGTAGTGCTGATCCAGGTGTTACCAACAACAAGTTGTACAATGTAGCTGGTACATTAAAATGGGCTGGTGTGCCGGTTTTGACTTCTGCCAATTTAGCCAACTTTGGCGTGTCTTCTATTTCAGTTGGCACGGGATTGTCTCGCACTCCGGTGTCTGGTTTGGGTCCGGTAACAATTTCGCTCGATCCTAACTCAACCCTTTCGGTTGCGGGCGGACAACTCGGTCTTAATTTGGCAAGTGCAAATACGTGGACTGGTGCGCAAACTTTTTCAGCCACTTCTACGTTCGCAACCACCACCATTCAAAAACTTACCGTGAATGGAGCAACCACTTTTGCCAGTTCGTTGGCAGTAACTGGCGCATTAAGCAGTTCGAGCACATTGGTAATTTCTGGAAACGCAACTCTTGGTGGAAGTTTGGCAATAACTGGTACTACCACATTTCCTGGCGCGGGCATCTGGAGCGGTAGCGGAGTTGGCATCGGTACCACCACCCTCAACAGCGAAGCGTTGGCAGTGAACGGTCGAATCGTGCTTGCTTCTGGAACCGCACCAACTTCCACAGCAGGAAAATTGTATAACCAGTCTGGGTCACTGTATTGGAACGGAAGCGAATTGCTCACCTCTTTATCTTTGAATGACTATGGAGTTACTGCGCTCAGCGCTGGAAACGGTATTGCAGTTTCTGGTCCAGCAGGAGCAGTGGTGGTAAGTCTCAATGTCAGTTCCACCCTTTCCACCTCCACCGGTCAACTCGCCCTCAATCTCGGCAACGCCAACACCTGGAGCGCACTCCAAACATTTAATTCCGGCGCAATCATTAGTTCTGCCACTATTTCCGGACTTTCTTCATTTGGTAACACGCTCTCTCTTCCTGGATCTGGTACGTGGAGTAGTAGTGGAGTCGGTATCGGCACCACCACTCTCAACAGTGAAGTGCTGGCAGTGAGTGGTCGTGTTTCACTCGCATCTGTATCTGCTCCAGTTTCAACTAGCAATAAATTGTACAATCAATCTGGATCGTTAATGTGGTCGGGGAATGAGCTGTTGACATCTTTGTCTCTCGGAAATTATGGCGTAACTGCTTTGAGTGCCGGAAATGGAGTGAGTATTTCTGCTCCAACAGGGACCGTGGTTGTTGGCCTTAGTACTAACGCCACCCTTTCCACCTCCACCGGTCAACTCGCCCTCAATCTCGGCAACGCCAACACCTGGAGCGCACTCCAAACATTTAATTCCGGCGCAATCATTAGTTCTGCCACTATTTCCGGACTTTCTTCATTTGGTAACACGCTCTCTCTTCCTGGATCTGGTACGTGGAGTAGTAGTGGAGTCGGTATCGGCACCACCACTCTCAACAGTGAAGTGCTGGCAGTGAGTGGTCGTGTTTCACTCGCATCTGTATCTGCTCCAGTTTCAACTAGCAATAAATTGTACAATCAATCTGGTGCCCTCTACTGGGCTGGAAACGAGTTGCTTACTTCACTCTCTCTTGGTAGTTATGGCGTTACTTCGCTTAGTGCGGGCAACGGTTTGTCGGCAACTGCGCCAACCGGTACAGTGGTATTGTCCCTCAACACCAACGCAACCCTCTCCACTTCTACTGGTCAGCTCGGCCTCAATCTTTCTAATTCTAATATTTGGAGCGCGGCACAAACATTTAATTCCGGCGCGACCATTAGCGCGTTAACTGCAGGTAGTATTACCGCGACGGGCACTGCTAGTTTTGCTAGCAATGTGGGGATTACAGGTACACTCACCGTAACCAACACCGCTCGGTTTAA
>CAYTMT010000033.1:0-7032 GCA_964439095.1 uncultured Gammaproteobacteria bacterium
CAGATTTTTTATGGTGGTGAGAAAAAAGCGGATTGGGATGTGGGTATCACCGTGGACGCCATTCGCTTGTCTCCAAGTTTGGACACGATTGTGCTTGTTTCGGGAGATGGTGACTATATGGAATTAGTAACGTATTTACAAAATCAAGGTAAACAAGTGGAGGTGCTAGCTTTTGGTGAAACCACTTCTTCACGGCTCAAAGAGGCGGCTGATGATTTTGTGGATTTGAGTAGCGATCGTAGTAAGTTCCTGATTTTTGATCGCCGTAAACAAAGATAAAATAATTATTCACGAGGTTCGTGGTTGGACACACAGACTCTTTAATCCGAATTGGAGTCTATAGTTCCACTGCGAGCTTTCTAAACTAACGCTCGTATGAACGTAAAGAATTGGTCAATGGAATGGGGAGGCAGAACCTTATCTGTCGAAACAGGCAAGTTGGCACTACAAGCTAACTCCGCTTGCACCGTGCGCTATGGCGACACGGTAATTATGGCTACAGCCACGATGAGTAAATCGACCCGCGATGGTATCGATTTCTTTCCGCTCATGGTGAACTTTGAAGAAAAGTTGTATGCTGCGGGAAAAATTAAAGGCAGCCGCTTTATCAAACGTGAAGGCCGCCCAACCGAAGAGGCTATTTTGTCCGGTCGGTTGGTAGACCGCGCTATTCGCCCGCTCTTCAACGAGCAGATGCGCAATGACACCCAGGTTATTTTAACCGCGTTGTCATTTGATGGTGTTAATGATCCACAAATTCCAGCACTCATTGCCGCGTCTATCGCGCTCTCCATTTCCAATATTCCCTGGAATGGCCCTATCGCCGGTGTGCGCGTGGGGAAGGTGAATGGCGCCTGGAAAATGAATCCATACTTGGCCGAACGCGATGGTGGCGGTGTGGATATTGTGGTCGCTGGTACTCCAGAAAAAGTAATTATGGTTGAAGCTGGTTGTAACGAAGTGGCGGACAGCGAAGTGGTTGAAGCACTCAAATTTGGAGCTGGTGAAATGAAGTCGGTGCTGGATTTTATCAAAAAAATTCAAGCCGAAGTTGGCCAACCAAAACTGGTGATGGGTGAAAGCGAAGCTGACAAAGCCATTCACGCCATGGAGCATGAAGTAGAGGCACTTATTGCGAGCCATGTGGATGACTGGATGTTTGAGGCACCAAAAAAAGGCCGCACCGAACGCGTGGCCATGGTAGAAAAATTTGGCGTGGCTATTCAAGAAATGCTTACCGCCAAACAAGCTGACGAAAAAACCATTAAAATAATTATGGGGCGCGTAAAAGTGTACGTGGAAAAGTTTATCACCGCCCGTATTTTACAAAAAGAGCAACGCCTCGATGGTCGCACTATTACCCAAATTCGCGAACTCACTTCCGAAGTGGGGTTGTTGCCACGCACGCATGGTACAGGTATGTTCCAGCGCGGTGATACGCAAGTACTGTCGGTTGTCACTTTGGGTGCTCCTGGTGATGTGCAAACACTGGATACAATGGAAGAAGACCGCACCAAACGCTACATGCACCATTACAACGATACGCCAGCTGCCTATGGTGAAACAGGGCCACTGCGTGGTCCAGGTAATCGCGCTATTGGGCACGGTGCTTTGGCCGAACGCGCCCTCGAACCTATGCTCCCCACCGCCGAAGATTTCCCGTACGCCATTCGCGTTGTGTCCGAGGTGCTTGGTTCCAATGGTTCTAGCTCTATGGCTTCCACTTGTGGTTCAACATTGGCCCTTATGGATGCCGGTGTACCGCTCAAAAAGCCGGTAGCTGGTATTGCGATGGGCTTGGCTAGTGATGATAAAGGCAACTGGAAAGTACTTACTGACTTACAAGATATTGAAGACGGTCCTGGTGGTATGGATTTCAAAATCACCGGTACTCGCGATGGTATTACGGCGATTCAAATGGATACAAAAACAGACGGCTTAAGCTGGGCGATTGTGGAACAAACATTCCGTCAATCCAAAGAAGCGCGTTTGCAGATTTTGGATTTTATGGCCGGTATCATTGCCGCCCCACGCGCCGATTTGTCGCCATTCGCGCCACGCATTGTTACTATTCGCATCAATCCAGACAAGATTCGCGATGTGATTGGTCCTGGTGGCAAGATGATTAACAAAATTATTGATGAAACTGGCGTATCGATTGATATTGAAGACGACGGTCGTGTGTATATTACCTCGAGCGATGCTACTGGTATGGAACGCGCGGTAAAGTGGGTAGAAGAATTGACTCACGAAATTACGGCGGGTGAAGTGTACGACGGCACCGTAGTTCGCTTGGAAGACTTTGGCGCATTCGTGAACATTTTGCCAGGCCAGGATGGTTTGGTACATGTGTCCGAAATTGCTTGGGCTCACACCAATCGCCCGAGCGATGTACTCAAGTTGGGTGATAAGGTGAAGGTGAAAGTAAAAGAAATTGATAACTTGGGACGCGTAAATTTGAGCATCCGTGCACTCACTGCGCAACCAGAAGGATACGTTGCCGCACCAAGTTTTGATCGCCCCCGCACTCCACGACCAGGCGGATTTGGGAGTGGTCCACGTCACGGTGGTGGTGGTCGAGGGAGATAGTAACTAGATTTTTAAAAAGAGCTCCGCATGTTCGGAGCTCTTTTTTGTTGATTTTTTTTGGTAGGTATGGTTGAATAGTGGCATGGTCTGCCTACGCTTGCGAGCTACAGCGAGACAATGCCGCGATGGTGAAATTGGTAGACACGCCAGCCTTAGGAGCTGGTGGGGCAACCCTTGAGAGTTCGAGTCTCTCTCGCGGCACCGTGTTGGAATATGAATTTTTTAAATAGCACGTCATCAGTTATACTGTTTTTTTCTTTCAGCATAGTAGGCACTATCGCCGCTCCTTTAGTTACCTCATTATTTTTGCGTTTATTTTCTCGTCTTTTCAAATTTCCAAAGAATGATTTTAAGACGGCTTTATATTGTAATTTAATTATTTTGGCAGTATACGTTGGTGTAAGTTCTAGTTTAAGTATATTATTTCTAGATCAAATTCCAAAATTATCATTATCGTTAATTTTTACAATTTTACCATTAGTAATTTCGTTCATAGTGGGGACGTATGTTGTCCATAGATTTTACGGTTCGTCGTTATTAAAATCATTTCTAGCTCTTCTTTTGACTGGAGTTACTTTGTTTTTTGTGCTGTTATTTGTGGTTATGTTCATAGGCTTTGGTGTGCTTTTAAGGAAATAATAAAAGATAAAATTTTAATTATTAAGTAATAACATTATGGAAAATGAACAGGTAAAACAAAAATTTCCCATGGGCATGACAATAATTCTTATACTTATTGGTTGGGGAGTCATAAGTTTGTTGCTTTCGATGTTCAAAATTCCCATGTCCCAGCTAGGACCATTTGTAATTAGTGGGGCTGGAGCGATTGTTGTAAATTTGATTGTAGCTGGAATATTAGTGGCCATTTTTTATGGGATTATAAAAAGATTAAAATGGGCAAAAAAATTAGCGATTGGCTGGTATGTTTTTCTAATGATATTAGCACCAGTAAACTTAATTTCTTTTTTTGCGAAGAAAAACATGTTTGATAGTTTTTATCAAAAATTTCTTCCGCCAGAAACATATACCCTTATGACTCCCGCTCTAATAACTGGTAGTTTAATTTCTGGGCTGGTCTTTGGTTGGGTAATGGGACTCACTATAGTGATTTACTTGGCAAGAAAAAAAGATTTTTTTGTTAATTAATTTTTTGTCTTTAGTAAAAGATCCGGAGATGTAGAAGTAGCCACAAACTGAAACACGTTAGCGTGATTGTGTGTTTTTTGGTATTATAGAAGTACTATGCAATCAACCATCTCCATTTTCCGTCGTTTGGTAGAGCACCTACCACCATTGTTGCCAGACGATCTGTCAACACGTATGCAGCATGCCTTGGAGCATTTGGAGCATGATGAAACGGTTACCATGCCCGAAATTGAGGACACGATGATTACGTTTGGTTACGAAATTTGGCCTTGGAATCAGGCCTATCGTGAGTATTTGGTATTGGCTGAACATTCTATTGGCGAACATTTTTTGTTACCCCGTTTGTCGCCCGCGCTTCAAGAAAAATATTTGGATTTTAAAGAACAAGGGGGGTCATTACGCGAACTCCATTCTGGTCGTCCAGCACAGACATTCGCTGCTGAAGAGCGTGTACAGCTTTGTGAAGCGTTGGTGGAGATGCAACAAGATTTGCATCGCTATGTGCGGCGCGAGTTGGTGGGGGTAGGGGAGAAAAAATATCGGGAGCGTGTTGCTTCTTTTCGGGTAGTACTAGAAAAAATAAAAATTCATTTACAAGGATTACGCTCGCTCGCTGACTTGGAACAAGACCACCCCACGCTGGCAGCCGAAATTCGGGACAAGGTACGGAGTTTTGAATACGGGCTTTGTTTGCTTGGTCCGGAATTGAGTTATGACGCGGTGTGCCAATCAACTGATTTTTTTGTGGAACGAAAAAAACACCTCAATCGATTGCGAGGAATTGATGTGCCGGTGGATGTGCAGTTTTATTCCAATTAAATTGAAGAACTCAGGAGAGTCGGAGTGATGGTTGAAAACCGTGCTACAAAAGCACGGATTTTGTTTTGGGAAAGCAGTCCTCGTTCCACACCATGGTAACTTATCACGCTGGCAGCATTTGCGGTACCAAAATATAGAGCGGTGGGGAGTGGGTGTTTTTTAAGACGGGCTGTTAAATAAGCTGCGGCAAAGGCATCGCCTGCTCCGGTTTTGGCTACTACAGCAACAGGGAATGGAGCAATATGCCAAATTGATTCGTTGGTTCCAGCGGTGGCGCCACAGTTACCATTGGTAATAACCACCTCTTCGGCCCCTGTTTGGAGTAGTTTTTTTATAAGTGTGGCATCGGATATTTTGGTATCTGGTTCGGTGGCGAGAATTTGAAATGCTTCTTCCCGATTTACAAATAGGAGTGCGGTGCGAGGGAGTAGATCGAGAACCAAAGAAAGATGCGACGTGAGTTGGAATGATCCGGGATTAAAGGCCAAGCGCAGGTCGGGATTTTTGTCTAGATATTTGGTAAGTGTAGAGTGGAGTTTTTCAAATCCTTCACTGAGGCCGGTGTAATACACCCAGTTAGTTTTGGAGAGTTGGTTTGGTAGGTGATAGCGGAAGCGGCGATGAAATGATAGAATTGTTCGTTCGCCAGAGTAATTAAGAATGGTGGCGTACCGCGTGATAGCTCGTGGTTCGGTGGTGATGAGTGAAGTATTTACCTTCGCTTTTTTGAGCGAGTCGATAATAAACTTTCCCGCAATGTCACCCCCCACTGTGGTGAGAAGTGCAGTTTTAAGGCCAAGACGTGCGCTGGCTAAAGCGACATTGGCTGCATTGCCACCTACTGCCTGGAAACTGTCAGCAACCGCAATTTTGGTCCCATGTTTCAGGCGTAAAAATAATCCACTGACATCGAGTGAGCAGGCCGTAGAGTTGGGGTCAATCATGAGGTGGGTATCAAGCACCGCATCGCCGATGGTTATGAGATTGAACATGGAAGACACAGTTACGGTTCGCAAACGTGTTGGTGTTTGTGCAGTAAAATTTCAACGTATTCAATAATGCTGCCGATGGTGAATCCCGCCATAGCCACCATAAATATAGTACTGTGAAGATACCAGGCATACATAAACAAGAGTGCGCCACCGATGGCAAAAACCACATCTTGTTTGCGCTCAGATTCCAAGAAAACGCCGTAGATGTGTAAAATTACCCCTAGCGCTGCCGCTACGTGGATAATGGTTTCGGTGAGTGTCCAGGTGGGTATAAACGAAAAAAAAGTGTACATATAAATTATGCTTGCCAGCGGTTGAGATATTCAATGCTGGCGAGCGCAGCGGTGATGCCTTGGCCAACCGCAATGCCGATTTGTTTGTAGGCCACGTCGGTCACGTCACCGGCAGCAAAAATTCCCGGAACATTGGTGCGGCATTTATTATCAACCATAATTTCTTTAATTGGATTTTTGGTAATAGAATCTGCAAAATCAGAGTTAGGAATTTGGCCGATATGAACCATGACTGCATTCGTGATGATTTCCCCTGTTTTTTGAGTAGCGTCACGGTATGTGAGGTGAGTCACTCGATCTGTTCCGGTGATAGCGAGTGTTTCGGCACCGTAAATAATCTCAATGTTGGGGATTTTTTTTACGCTGTCAATGAGAATATTCTCCCCTTTGGGAAAACCGCCGTTTGTGTCTGGAGCGTTGGGAAATTTGCTAAGTAAGTAAGTTTTTTGGGCAATTCCGGCCATCATAAGGGCAGATTCCAGAGCAGCATTGCCACTGCCGACAGTAACTGTGGTTTTGTTTTTGAAAAGAGGGCCATCACACACGGTGCAATAGGTAACACCTTTACGGTTGAATTCTTCTTCTCCAGGAACTCCCAAATGACGCGGGTGGATACCAGTGGTGATAATTACCGTTTTTGCTTCTAGTTCTTTTTTCTCTCCAGCACCGTTGGTAGCCGTAACGGTGTGTATGTTATTGGTGGTAGAAATTTTTGTTACGCGCCAGCCTTGCTCGATAGTAACTCCGTACGAGCGCACATGTTCAGCGAAATTATTAGCCAATTCAAATCCTTGGATTTCTTTGGTTCCTGGCCAGTTGTTGATGACACCGGAGAGCGCTACCTCACCCCCAACATCGTCGGTTAAAAAAACAAAATTAAGTTTACGTCTAGCTGCGTAAATGGCGGCGCTGCATCCAGCGGCAGATGCTCCGATAATAACGAGGTCTAACATGGGATTATTTTAGGAGTGATTTTAACTCTTCATGCGCCACTCCTGCATCGGGGGCGCGGAGTAACGCACTGCCAACGTAGCAAATAGTGGCGCCAGCTTGGTATGCTCTGGTAATGGTATCACGATTGATACCCCCGTCAACTCCAATCATGACGTGGGGGGCATGTGTTTTGCCAGCAGTGATTTTTTGTAACACTTCGGGCATAAATTTTTGTCCTTGAGCACCAGGGGTGACTGCCA
>CAYTMT010000033.1:7132-8261 GCA_964439095.1 uncultured Gammaproteobacteria bacterium
GCGGGGGTGTGGAGTGTGAGCAGGTCAGCTCGGCCAGCAAACGAACGTGCGTTTACAAATTCACCGTCCATTACATCGATTTGGACATAAGGAGCAAGCCCTTCAACCAGGTGGAGGTTGTGAGCGAACTCAGCGAACGTGGGTGCGAGAATGGCGGGAATGATTTCTGGTTGCATATTATTTATTCTGCCTCGATGGCCGCAATTTTTTGGTTGCGGCGCACTAAGCGTTCGGCGGATTCAAAATTGGTGGTCAAGAATTTTTTAACAATCGCGAGCGCATGGTCATTACTGATAACGCGAGCGGCCAAGCACACAATGTTGGCGTCGTTATGGCGACGGCCAAGTTCCGCCCCTTCGATGCTGTAGCCCACAATGGCGCGCACCCCCTTGATTTTATTGGCCGCAATGCACATGCCGTGTCCACTGCCGCAAATGAGAATGCCGCGATTTTCGGCATTGGCCACTACTTTTTTTGCTAGCGGTGCGGCAAAATCCGGAAAATCATCGGTTTCTTGGTATGTCACCGGCCCCAGGTCGGTAACCGGGAGTTTAAGTACTGTTTCCAGTTGCGCCAGCAATGTTTGTTTAAGTTGTAACCCAACGTGATCCGAGGCGATGTAGATCATAGTCATGAAAATTGATGAACGTGGGTATTATAGTATTTTTGGAGAGCGGGGGCAAGTACAAAATAAAGAAGCCCTGTGAGATCGTCATGTACAACAGCAGTGTACAGATCGATCTACAGGGCAAAGAATGGGGGTCCGTCCGCAACAAATGCGCGGATCGGTAAGTTAGGGCTGCATCCCCCAGGATATTTTCCCGTGGACACAGACTGGCTTTGGGGTGTTTGGTACACTCCTTGGCCAGGTATTTGTGGTTATATTAGTACTTTTATTGTAATTTGTCAATGTCTAGTTGTGGATAGCTATTTTTTAATTACAATCAATAAAAAAAGGGGTGGCAGTACCCCCGAGTGGTCGTGTGTGGTTCTCCGGTCTGCCGAGCGGAGAGGTCTGTGATCAGGAGGGAGGTGGTTCTTTCTCAGCTCCGATCAACGTGCGGTCGTATCGGGTGTTCATCTGACAGATCTGCTGCTGTGCTTGGCAGGCATGCACCAGATCTGGCCA
>CAYTMT010000034.1:0-8090 GCA_964439095.1 uncultured Gammaproteobacteria bacterium
GGTCCGCCGGTGTCCGTGTTGGGGGTGGTGATAAAAACATTAAAGCTAGATGACGCCAAAGCGATTGCCAATGGTGGTTTTCCTCATATTACGGCTGTTGCGTCGTATGTGCGGGGGGCTGCTTCGGTTACATCAGGAGATAATAAAACTGATGCCACCTTTGTGGGCACTACCGCCGGATATGTGGAGGTAGAAAACATCACCGTAGAACGTGGTCGTTTTTTTGGTGATGAAGAGGTGCGTGGGAATACGCAGGCAGCGGTGATTGGGAGTGATGTGGCAACGGAATTGTTTCCTTTTTCCGATCCAATCGGCGAAACTATTAAAATTAAACGTACGCCGTTTACTATTATTGGGGTCATGAAAAAACGGGGGGTGGTGGCATTTCAAAATCAAGATAATCAAATTTTTGTTCCCATCACGACCGCCCAGAAATTACTTTTGGGTGTCAATTATATTAATTTATTGCGCGCCAAAGTTGATGCCGCCGAAAATGTGGATGCCAGTATGGAATATATACAGACGATACTCCGCGAACGTCACCGTGTTACTGACCCAGAGAATGATGATTTCTCTATTCGTTCTGCCAATCAGGGGATAGAGGCGCTGACCGGGATCACTAATGCCTTGCGGTTTTTTTTGGCCGCCATTGCTGGGATGTCACTGGTGGTGGGGGGGATTGGCATTATGAATATTATGCTCGCAGCCGTTACTGAACGCACCCGAGAAATTGGATTGCGCAAAGCCGTGGGCGCTCGGGCAGTGGATATTTCTCGGCAGTTTTTGGTGGAAACGCTTGCTATTACGTTATTGGGTGGAATAATTGGGGTGGTGGTGGGTGTATTTTTTTCGGTACTCATTGCTGTTATAGCAGGTAAACTCGGCTATGCCTGGGATCTTTCTGTTCCATTTTCCTCGATTGTGGTGGGGTGTGTGGTGTCCGCAGGAGTGGGGCTGTTATTCGGCATCATACCTGCTCGTCGAGCTGCTCGTTTGAATCCTATTGAAGCGTTACGTTATGAATAATTTTAAAATTTATCTCCATTTGGCATTTCAAGCACTAGTACGCCAGCGCATGCGTACACTGCTCACTATGTTGGCGTTTAGTATCGGTATTGCGGCGGTAATTGTGATTATGGCGGCAGGGAGGGGATTGGAATATTTGGTTTTGGGGCAATTGGATGCTTTTGGTTCAGACACAATTTCGATTGAAGTAAAAATTCCTAACACCAAAACTCAAAATGATGATGGGGCGCTACGGTCTACAGGGGTCGTGGTTACGACGTTAAAAAATACCGATATTGAAGCTGTGCGTCGTCAGCCAAATACTTCGGATGCGTATGGATTGGTAACCAGTCAAGAAGCGGTTACCTATCAAGGTAACTTACGCAAAATTGTGCTCTTTGGTTACGGTGCTGCCGCTCCACGGGTGGAAAAAATAGATATGGACGAAGGTCGTTTTTATACCGATGAAGAAGAAGATTCAATTGCACCAGTGGTGGTGTTGGGGGCGACAGCGAAGGATAATTTATTTGGCGACAGAAATGCGGTGGACGAATCAATCACTATTCGCGGGCGCATGTTTCGGGTGGTGGGTGTGGCTGCCAAACGCGGATCGTCTTTTTTTATCGACATGGATAACGTGATTTATGTTCCTACCAAAACTGTCCAAAGACGTCTGCTTGGTACTGATTATGTAAGTAATGTTATTGTAAAATTAAAAAATGGAAAACTAATGCAAGAAACTGCCGCTGATTTAACAGTACTGCTGCGGGAGCGCCATCGCATAACCGATCCAACTCATGATGATTTTGTGGTACATACCATGGATGAGGCTGAGAATAATTTAAAAACTGTGGTGGGGGGTGTTACGACGCTTTTGGTAGCACTCGTGTGTTTGTCGCTTTTGGTTGGGGGAGTGGGCATTACCAATATTATGTATGTGTCCGTGGTGGAGCGCACTTTTGAGGTAGGGCTCACTAAAGCCATCGGTGCCAAAAAACGTGATGTGTTGATGCAATTCTTGTTTGAAGCAGTACTCCTCACCTTGGGTGGAGCGGTAGTGGGCATTGTGGTGGGAGTGTTTGTTTCTTTCATCATCTATACACTCGCTGTCCATTTTGGCTTGCACTGGATTTTTGAAATTCCCCCGATGTCAGTTGTATTATCATTAGTTTTTTCGGCTACCGTAGGCATATTTTTTGGTGTAACTCCCGCCAGACGTGCGGCTGAGCTTAATCCAATTGATGCCCTGAGGAGAGAGTAAAAATAAAGAACCCCGCGCCCACGATTGCTCGTGGGGCGGGGTTGGGGGCTAGTGCCTGGCGGCCACCAGCTCCTCTGGGGAGATGGCGACGAAGGCCGAGCCGTCGGAGATCTCCGAATACCGGATCTCTTCGTACTCGAGCTCCGCCCCCGCACTCTCGGCAACGATCCTCTCGGCCTCCCTCTTGGCTTCCGGGAGACTGGAGAAGAACTTTCCTTGTCGGGGGAAGTCGTTTTGAAAACCTCCCGTCAGTAGAGAGATGAACCTCGTGGCGGCCTGGTGAGACGAGCCGCCCTCGCCGCCTTGGTCGGACGGCAGGAAGTACTCGACAGCCTGGACCATGCCGACCCAGTAGACGTTCCTGGGGTGGGGGAAGGGGCGCTGCATCTTCAGAACCAGAACCGAAGTGTCGATGCTCACGGGTTTCCTCAATGGAAACGCCTAGTTTGGAGCGGAAAATCCGCGCTTCCTGGTCTAGGTAAACCAAGAGAGCAATCAATGTAAAAAGTTTTTTTTACACTCATTGCCCTCTTAGTTTTGGGTGTTTTGGTAAAGAGCTTCTGGCCTCATTTTTGAGGACTCTTTATCCTAATGCACCCATGCTCTTTTGTCAACCCCTGTCTGTGGATAGTAAAATGGTAAAAGAAAAGCCAGTGTTGGTACACTGGCCTCTGGAGTTTTACTTCGTCCAGGGAGAAGTGGTGTAAGGTTCACCTTCCTCGCGCGGCAAGTCGTGCAGGGGTCTTCCTTGGGCGATGTGCCTCAGAATTCCAACTGCCCTCTGTCCTTCCACCAGCGTGGTGGTAAGGCGCTCGGAACCGCTATCAAGTAGTAGGATGACCGACTGGTCTTCCTTCAGTACGTCCGCGGGTGTCGATGCCGGCGGTTTTTGTGAGATCTGCCGATCCCACTCCTTTATCTCTTGCCGGAGGAGGTGCTTGCCGTCTTTTTTCCCCAGAATTTCTTCGATAGGGAAAACAATCTTGTTTTCCACGACGTAGGTTGTCGTGATCCACCCCGCATGATCTTCGATCAGGTAGACGACCTCTTCCTGTTGGTCGTTGCGGTGCCAAGCGAATGCCCGGCACCAGCTGAGTTCCCCCACCTTGAAGAAGTGAAGTCCTTGCGGGTTCATGCCGGGCAGAATATCTACCCAGAGACCGGCTTTCTTCACTACCTTCACCAGAGACAGTAGTTCGGATGGGTACTTGGCCATGCGCTCGATTCCTCCGTATTTGTCTTGCACTTTGATGTGTTACGCAAAACGCGCTTCTCACCTTACAGGGGTGTCCTGTAAATCTCTGTGGCGTGCAAAATGGGTATTTGCCAAGAGAATAAATTAACATACCGTATTTTACGTTTTCTGTCAATGATTAGGGGGTGGATATCTTGTTTTTTTCGCTAAGCAATGCTACAGTAGGCCTATATGACCGACACCCAAACAATCAAAGATCGTATTGATATTGTGCAGCTGATTGGTGAGTATGTGCCTCTTAAGCGTGCGGGAGCCAACTGGAAGGGGAACTGTCCATTTCACCAAGAAAAAAGCCCGTCATTTATGGCCCATCCTGAGAAGCAGATTTGGCATTGTTTTGGTTGTAGTAAGGGCGGGGACATTTTTACTTTTATTCAAGAAATTGAAGGTCTAGATTTTCCGGAAGCACTCAAATTGTTGGCTGATCGAGCAGGGGTAAAGTTGGAGCGAGCAAATTTTAATGAAGGAGCTAAAGATGCACGTACACGAGTCGCCGCGGTTACTGCCGCCGCTGCTTATTTTTTTCATCATTTTTTGCTCGAAGTTCCGGGGGCAAAAATTGCTCGCGACTATTTAGCTACGCGTGGAGTGAGTGGGGACTCCATTCATGATTGGCAAATTGGATACGCTCCCGATCAATGGGATTTGCTTACGAAGTATTTGCTTAAAAAAAATTACGCGCTTGATGATATTGTGGCCGCTGGATTGGCTGTTAAAAAAGACGGTGCGCCGGTTGGGCGAGGGTGTTATGATCGTTTTCGGGGCCGGATTATGTTTCCGATCAAAGATGTGCATGGCAATATTGTGGGATTCACCGGGCGCATTATTGTGGAAACCGAACACTCAGGGGGCAAATATGTGAATACTCCCGAAACAGTGCTGTATAACAAATCGCGTGTGCTTTATGGATTGGAACGAGCAAAATTGGAAATTAAAGCTAAGAGTTTGGCTGTGATTGTGGAAGGGCAAATGGATGTGGTGGCCTGTCATGCGGCGGGGATGAAAAATGTAGTGGCGGCTTCGGGCACGGCGCTCACTTTTGAGCAAGTAAAATTATTAAAGCGTTATGCTGACACGGTCGCTATGGCCTTTGATGCCGATGCGGCCGGACAAAACGCTGCGCGTCGTGGTGTGGCAGTGGCGATTGAAGAAGGCTTGCGTGTGAATGTGATTGTGCTTCCTGAAGGCGCAGGCAAAGACGCAGATGAGTGTCTCAAAAAAAATCCAGCCGTATGGTTTGAAGCAGTAGTCAAAGCTGTGCCAGTAATGGAATGGCTTTTTCAGTGTGCGCATATTGGCGAAGCACGCAATGATCCTGCCAAAAAACAACGGGTGGCCGACGCGCTCCTTCCCGAAATTGCGCGCATTCCGTTTCCGGTGGAGCGGGATGATTGGTTGAAGCGGTTGGCGAGTGAATTGGCGGTGGATCCCGAAGTGCTCAGAGCCGAAGTAAAAAACCATCGTCCAGTGACACAGAATAAAAGCGCTGATTCTACGCTGCCACCACTGCCGGTTAAAAACAAGGTTATTCCTGGTGATCGTCGCCTGGTCTTGGCCCGAGAGTTATGGTCAATTTTTGCGGTACTTCCACAATTGGTACCACAATTTGTGCCCCATCTTAATCCCGCATTTTTTGCTCATACCGACTATGCTCCTCTTTACGATTTTGTGGTTGCAGAGTATAATCACAATAACACGTTTACCTTCGACGTGAATCAGGTGCCACGTGAATATGTGGCCCATTTGGCTAGTTTTATTGCCGCTGGAGCGCAGGAATTTGAAGCGCTCACTCTTGATTCGGCAACAAAAGAAATTGAGAATATTATTCTCCAATTAGCATCGATCTTTAAAAAACAAGGACGCGAAGAGCTGGAACAAGAACTTCGTATTGCCGAAGCTGCCAAAAATAATGAGCGCGCGGCCGAAATTCTCCAGATTCTCGCCAAGTTTTCCTAAACCAACTATACTTTTTTCATGAAACCAAAATTGTTGCGCCGCCCGAAACCATCTCGCGCGGTGGTCAAGAGTAAGCCAAAGAAAAAAACAGGAGCAGTTAAGCGTGTGGTGAGCAAGAGTAAAAAATTGATCACCAAATTGGTGCGTTCTGCCAAGGTGGTAAGCCGGAAAAAACTTCCCGCATTGCGTGGTGCCAAGAAAAATGCCAAACCAACCAAGCCAACATTGCCTCCCGAAGAGATTGTAGAAGAGCCAACTTTTGAGCGAATGTGGGCCTTGGTACAAAAGGGGAGAACACGAAGTTTTATTACCGAGATTGAATTATTGTCAGCGTTTCCTCGACCGGAGCGCTACTTGGATTTGTACGAAGGTTTTTTTGAACTACTCGATAAAAATGGTGTCGCCTTGGTTGAGTCGTCAAACACTGGTATGTTGGGCGTGAAACAAAATCAAGGGGCATTACTTAAAGATTTGCAGGGAGAACAACCCGACATGGATGTGCCGTTTGATTTGAGCCAGATCTCTTCTGATTCTATTCAAATGTACTTGCGTGAAATTGGAAAAATCCCACTGTTAAAAGGTGATGAGGAAATTGCACTGGCAAAACGTAAGGAGCGCGGAGATAAGGTGGCCGAACGAAAAATGATTGAGGCCAACTTGCGGTTGGTAGTTTCGATTGCCAAAAAGTTTGTGGGAAAATCATTGTCGCTTTTGGATTTGATTCAAGAAGGAAACATTGGTTTGTTCCGTGCGGTGAAAAAATTTGATCATCACAAAGGATTCAAATTTTCCACCTATGCTACCTGGTGGATTCGCCAGGCCATTACCCGCGCCTTGGCCGACCAGAGCCGCACCATTCGTATTCCGGTGCACATGGTGGAAACTATCAATCGGTTTCAGCAAATTCAACGTCGTTTGCTCCAGGATTTAGGGCGTGATCCCACTCCCGAAGAATTGGCTTCAGAAATGGGTGAAGAAGTAGAAAAAATTAATCAAATTATTAAAATCTCACAAGATACGGTGTCGCTCGAGGTGTCGGTTGGCGATGACGACGAAGACACTCAATTGGGAGACTTTATTGAAGACGTTAAAAATGTATCGCCTGATCGCGCTGCTGGTTTGGAAATTTTGCGTGACTATGTGAAAAAAGCCATCACTGACTTGCCGCCACGTGAACAGAAAATTCTAGAAATGCGGTTTGGATTGGTGGACGGAGTAACCCACACCCTCGAAGAAGTGGGTACGGAATTTGGGGTAACGCGCGAACGTATCCGTCAAATTGAAGCAAAGGCACTCGAAAAAATTCAACGCATGGAAGTGGTTACCAAGTTGCGTGATTACTAGGTTACAACAAATGAAAATCATTTTTTCTGGAGGTGGTACATTGGGTTCTGTTGCCCCGCTGTTAGCTATTCATACAGTGTGTCGTCGCTATCATCCTGAGGCGGAATTTTTATGGTTGGGTACGGCTTTTGGGCCAGAGCAAGGAGTGGTTACCAAGCGCGGTATACGTTTTCGGTCTGTTCCGTCTGGAAAATGGCGTCGCTATTTTTCGTTTTGGAATTTTACCGACATGTTCAAAATCATGTGGGCGTTTTGTGTTTCGTTTGTAATTCTGAGTCGTGAACGGCCGGACATATTAATATCTGCTGGTGGATTTGTGAGTGTGCCAGTGCATGCTGCTGGATGGTTGCTTGGCATTCCGGCGTGGGTGCATCAACAAGATGTACGGGCTGGTTTGGCCAATAAACTTATGGCCAACGGTGCGGATATTGTTACGGTGGCGCTGGAGGAGAGTGTGCGTCTATTTAAACACCCTCGGGTAGAGTGGATAGGGAACCCGGTACGCGATGTGCATAGTACAGAAGAAACTACTGCTCGGATTTTTTTTAATATTCCGGCTGGAAGTAGAGTGGTTTTGTTTATGGGTGGTGGTACTGGTTCGGCGCGCATCAATGATTTGTGCGCACAAGCATTGCCACACTGGCCGCGTGATTGGCAGGTAATCCATTTAACCGGAGAATCGCGTACCACGGCCGAGTCTAAGCGGGCGGCGGAGATTTTCACTAACTATCACGCCTTTTCGTTTTTGGATGAGGAGATAAAATGGGCATTTATGCTGTCCGAAGTAGTGGTGGCGCGGGCCGGATTTTCGACTATCTCGGAATTAGCCGAACTGCACAAACCGTCTGTATTTATTCCCATGCGAAAAACACACCAAGAAGAGAATTCTGATTTTTTGGCTGCGCATAAGGCCGCCGTGGTACTGGACGAAGTGCTTACCGATGGCGCCAAGTTAGCCCAGGTGGTTAAAGATCTTCTACTCCATCCAGCAATGGCCAAAACATTAGGTGATAATCTTCACAGTCTTCTCCCGCCCGCTCCGTCAGAAAAAATTATGGCCATCATTAATGATTTGGCTCAGCGGACAGAAAAAGAACGATAGAGAATAAAAAAACACATCCCGATTACTCGGGATGTGTTGAATTTGGTGGGGGCTCATTGACGGGACTCGAACCGGAAACCAAAGGGTTAGTAAAGAAAAGGATGACTGTCGATGAATATTTAGCACATCAGCCGGAAGAAGAAACGGCTGATTCTAAGCAAATTTCA
>CAYTMT010000035.1:0-7815 GCA_964439095.1 uncultured Gammaproteobacteria bacterium
TATAGATATTCAGCCCTTAGGGCTGTTTTTAAGACCAAAAACCTATGTTTTCTGCCATCCGCCAATACTTCATTGAAGCGTACGGTGAAATGAAAAAAGTCACCTGGCCAACCCGTGAACAAGCCATCACCTACAGTGCTTTGGTAATCGTGCTTAGCGTGGGCGTGGCTGTATTTTTTAGCATTATCGACTACGTCTTTGACTTAGGCATCCAAAAATTCTTCCTCAAATAATCTTGCTTCTTTATTTAACATATGGCAAAACAAACCCTCAACCTCGGCCGCCGCTGGTATGTGCTCCACACCTACAGTGGCTACGAGGAAAACGTAAAACACAACCTGGAACAACGCATCGATTCCTTTGCCATGCAGGATAAAATTTTTGGGGTACTCGTACCGAAAGAAAAGAAAATTAAAATCAAAAATAGCAAACGCACCGTAGTCGAAGAAAAAATCTTCCCGGGATATATTCTGGTCGAAATGATCGTTACCGATGACTCTTGGTATGTTGTGCGCAACACCCCGAACGTTACCGGATTCGTCGGCAGCGGCACCACTCCAACGCCGATTGATCAAAAAGAAGTAGAAGCGCTCCTCAAACGCGTATCATCTGGTGAACCACAACACAAAATTGATGTGGAAGTAAACGACGTGGTGCGCATTGTGGATGGTCCGTTCAAAAACTTTGAAGGTAAAGTAAACTTCGTTGACGATGAACGCGGCAAAATCAAAGTGCTAGTGGCCATGTTCGGTCGCGAAACCCCAGTCGAACTGGATGCCTTACAAGTAAAAAAAGTTTAATTACTCCGCAGTTGGTTCTCTTTACAGAGACGCTTCTCAACTGGTGGACACCTAATATAAATTTATATGGCTAAAAAAATTACTACCCAAATCAAACTCCAAATTGTTGGCGGCGCCGCTAACCCAGCACCTCCAATCGGTCCAGCGCTCGGTCAACATGGTGTAAACATCCAAGCGTTCTGCAAAGAATTCAACGAAAAAACCCAGGACAAAAAAGGCGAAGTAGTACCGGTGATTATCTCGGTCTACGATGACCGCAGCTTTAGCTTCATCATGAAGACAGCTCCGGTGGCTGAGCTGATCAAAAAGGCAGCCAAAATCAGCAAAGGTTCTGGCAAACCACTCCAAGAAAAAGTAGGCAAAATCACCAAAGCGCAGGTGCGCGAAATTGCCGAAAAGAAAATGTCGGACCTTAACTGCCACACCATTGAAGCCGGTATGAAAATGGTGGAAGGTACTGCCCGCCAAATGGGTGTAACCATCAGCGCCTAATCCAAATCTAAAAATAAAAAATCCCTCGAACGTTCGGGGGATTTTTTTGTATCCAAAATTTATTCAATAAACATAGCGTCACCAAAACTATAAAATCGGTACCCGTCAGCAATCGCCTGCTCGTAACACTCCAGGGCAAAATCTTTACTGCCCATAAAAGCCGACACCAGCATCAATAATGTTGATTTAGGCAAATGAAAATTGGTAATCAATGCATCCACCACTCGAAATGCATACCCCGGAGTGATAAAAATATTTACCTCTCCCGCAAACGAGCGAAACCCTTCTGGTGTGGCCGCAATCGCTTCGAGTGCTCGCACCGTGGTAGTACCCACCGCCACGATTCTTCGTCCTTCGGCCTTGGCCCGTAAAATCATGTCCGCATTCTTGCCGGTTAATTCCGCAATCTCACTGTGCATCTGATGTTCCTCCACCACCTCGGTTTTCACTGGCAAAAAAGTGCCTAGGCCCACATGCAACGTAACTTCGGCCAACTCCACTCCCATGGCTTTAATTTTTTCGATCATCTCCAAAGTAAAATGAAATCCGGCCGTAGGCGCTGCCACCGATCCTTCGCTGGTGGCATACACCGTCTGATAACGATCTTCAATTGATAATACCGAAGTGTTTGTTCCCGGATGATTGGGAGCAATATATGGTGGTGTAGGCACTTCACCGTATTGATTCGCCTTGGCGCGAACCGTTACATCGTCTTCGGCAAATTGCATCAAAATGGTGCCGTCTTTTTCTTTGAGCATCACTTCGGCCGAAAAATCTGGTGCAAAAACTACTTTCATTCCCAACCGCAAACGTCGCCCTGGTCGCGCAAGCACTTTCCACACTCCATGATTTTCCATGGGTCGTACTAAAAAAATTTCCACAGGCGCCATATGCACAAAATCATCAGTTGTTCCTGCGGGAGTTTCACCAGCTGCGGCCTCATTGAGTTCTATCTGTCCACGCAACCGCGCCTTAAACACCTTGGAGTTATTCCACACCAGCACATCGCCTGGACGGAGATAATCAATAAGCTGAAAAAAATGACGATGCGCTATTGTTTTTTCGGCGCGATTCACCACCATCAAGCGTGATTGATCACGCGGCTCGATTGGTGTTTGGGCAATCAACTCGGGAGGAAGGTGATAATCAAAATCAGTAGTCAACATACAAAAATTATTCACTCCAATATTCCCGTGCCCACGCCAATCGCTCCGGCACACCAATGTCGATCCATGGGTCATTTGACTCCAGTACATGCAAATTTTCTACCCGCGGAAAAACATCGTATTCTACACTAAATGCTTTGGCCTCTGGAAAATATCGACTCATCTCGGGACGAAACAAATAAAACCCGCCGTTGATATACCCTTCTTGGTGCAATCCTTCTTTTTCTTTGAAGGCAGTTAACTTTTTGTATTCATCGTATACCAGTGTGCCATAACTGGCCGCATCAGAAACGCGCGCACCCAAAATGATTCCCTCACTTTTTTCTGGTAACGCCGCTACCATCGCGGCCAAATCCACACTGGTTAAAATATCCCCGTTTAAAATAATCGTGGGGTCTTCTGGATTTTCCACATGCGACAACGCAAACTTAATCGCTCCGCCCGTGCCCAATCGCTCCGGTTCAATTGCATACACCAATTCTATTCCGTTTCGCTCTAATCCTACCGTGTCCTGCAACACCCCGGCCAAATGTCCAGCAGCCAGCACCACTTTGTTCACCCCGGCCACGCGCAATTTTTCCAACTGCCAATCCAAGACTGACCGTCCTTTAATATCTAATAAAATTTTAGGCACTGATTTGGTAATGTCTCCCAACCGTGTTGATAACCCCCCACAGAGAATAATGGCGTTCATACCTACAAAACAATAATTCCATTCGAGAGGAGTAAAAACAAAGCACCCGAAACCAAGCCCGCCACGGTAAGCCCTCCCAAAATATCGCTGGGATAATGCACGCCAGCGAACACTCGCCCCCACGCTACCCACACCAAAAGCGGCCACAATCCAGCAGTGAATGGCAGGTGTAAAATACAGACTAAAAACACAATCAACGCTGCAGTCATGGTGTGATCCGACGGAAACGTTTTCCAACTTTCCATGGGGTGAAACATTAATTTCACTTCGGGATGCGTCACAAACGGCCGTGGACGACGCAAAATGAGGCCGATAATATTGGACAAACAAAACGCCACCGACCACGAACCAGCGAACAACAACACCACCAGCGCAATATGGCGCTTGCTTGGATATAACGCAATAGCAGTAACAACCCCATACCATACCATCATGGCCGCCACCACCCATTCCGCGCCCGCGCGCGAAAAAGCATCCAACCAACGGTTTTTGCCTTGCAACCCGTTAATGGCCAGTAAAATTTTAATGTCCCAGGAGTGAAGTGACATAGACAAATATATTTGATTCCATAGTACCAACTTCTCGCCCAAATTGCAACGCGAGTGAACGTGCCCGATGCAGATGGTTGACACAACGCCTTATTTTTGCTAGGATTCGAGCTGTCGATGTGGGCATTCCGCTTACATCTTGCCCTTTCCCTAACGTTGGAGTTCGCCGTGACCGACATCGCCAAAATCGCCCGCGCGTTTCTCGACCTATTTAACAAGCACAAGCACCAATGGGAACATCCACCCGTACAGCTTGAGACAGAAGAAATCCAAGTGCTGAAAGCAACTATGGTTGGATTTCCCCAAGTGACCACTTTGCTGCCAGGGGAGTGCGAACACAGACAGATCATAAACTCTGGTGGTAGGTGCATTCGCTACACCCACCTATTCCGAGCAGTTGACAAAGACGGCCACATCTGCTCGTTTCCGACAGGCTGGCTGGAACACCTGATTAACCGGACGCAATCCCACAACTGGAGAATCAAACCGACCCAACTGATGGTCAAGGCAGAGATCGAACGATCCTTCCTCCGGTTCAAACCGATTCGATTCAACCGAGAAGGAGAAATGATTGGCGAACGAGGAAATCCCGATCCCGAAATGTTCACCGAGTTCGAGTACTACAGAGATCGCCTGCACGACGATGACCCCGTTGAACTCAAGGAGCACAACTTGATCCACATGGTCTGCGGAGGCATGATTGCCCGACGCTCGGTCTCGCTCACGCACGACGTGTTGCTCTGTGAATGCTGCAACCTGCGCCTCCACATTCCCAGTGATGCCAAGACCTACGGCAACCTGCGCCGACACTTCGCCGACTTCAACGGCTGAGAACGACACCCTCTCCCAGGCGGGCCAGAGAAATCTGCGCCCGCCTGTATATTTCACCCCTCACTCTCCCCTGTCGCAATTGACGAATATCCACAAGTACGCTACAATACCGCCACTTCCTATGAATGTAACTGATCTTGCTCGACAACTCAGAATCCATCCCCAAAAAATGCTCCAGGTGTTGCCGGAGTTTGGTTTTGACGTTGGCGCGCGCGCTGTAAAAATTGACGACCGCGTAGCCGAACAAATCAAACGTGATTGGCGGCGTATTAAATTTGTGCTGGAAGAACGCGAACGCGCCGAAAAAGAAAAACAAAAAACATTAGAAAAAGAATTACGCAAAGAACAAAACGCCACGGTTACTATTCCCGGAAAAATCACGGTGAAAGATTTGGCTGCTCGCTTGAATATTCCAGTTAACCGGTTGATTGTGGAACTCATGAAGAATGGTATTTTAGCCAACCAAAATGAAAATATCGACCGCGATACTGCCGCCATTATGGCAGAAGAATTAGGTTTTCGCGTCGAACAAGAAACAGCACAAGCTTCTCCGGTTGAAACCACCAACACACACACTGATAATCTGGAAAAACTTTTAACCGATCACGCTACTACTCCCCGCCCGCCGGTGATTGTGGTGATGGGGCACGTTGATCATGGAAAAACTCGCCTCCTCGATTCCATCCGTTCCACCAATGTGATGGAACAAGAAGCTGGTGGCATCACGCAACATATTGGCGCCTACCAAGTGGTGTGGACCAGTCCTGCAGACAAGAGCAAACGACTCATGACCTTTATCGACACTCCTGGGCACGAAGCGTTTACCGTTATGCGCAGTCGTGGCGCCAAAGTAGCTGACATTGCCATTTTGGTAGTAGCTGCCGATGACGGAGTAAAACCACAAACACTGGAAGCCATCAACATTATCAAAGCAGCCAAACTACCGGTAGTGGTGGCGATCAATAAAATCGATAAAGAAGCAGCCGATCCGGAACGCGTACGCACCGAACTTTCGCGCCACAACCTGATCCCCGAAGCCTGGGGTGGCGACGTGCCGATGGTGGAAATTTCTGCCCGCCAAAATTTGAACATCAACAAACTCCTCGACACCTTGCTTTTGGTGGCCGACGTAAATGAACTCGATATTAAAGCCGAACCAAACCGTCCAGCTGCAGGTACCGTTATTGAGGCGCACGTGGACAAAGGCGAAGGCCCAGTGGCTACCATTTTGGTCCAAACCGGCACTCTGCACAATAACGATCCACTAGTAATCAATGGCGAAATTTACGGGAAAGTACGCGCCATGAAAAATTACCGCGGTGAACTTATGACCGAAGCGTCCCCCAGCTGCCCAGTGCGCATTCTCGGATTCAAAATTGCTCCACGCGTTGGTGATGTGCTGAACGTAGAAAAAGGGGTCGGTGCTGAATTGGTAAACATCAAAGCCAAACGCACGGCCAATGAAGGTGCTGAGTTTGTGCCAATTTCTAAAAATGAAAGCGAAGAAGAAGCCGAACAAAAAAAGGCACTCTACGTGGTGGTTAAAGCCGACGTGCTCGGCTCACTCGAAGCGCTTATTGGCTCCATTGAAAAATTAAAAAATGAAGAAGTATCAGTAAAAGTGGTCGGCAAAGGTTTGGGCAATATTACTGCCGACGACGTAAAACTAGCCGAAGCCACCCATGCCGTTATCTACGGATTCAACGTTACCACCACCCCCCTCTCCTACGACATGATCCAATCCACAGGTGTTGGCTTCCAGCAATTCCGCGTTATCTATGATCTTCTTGATCATGCCAAAGAAGAACTAGCCAAACTTTTGAATCCAGAACATATTATTATCGAACTCGGCAATTTCAAAATCATGTCTATTTTCCGATCTGATAAAAATAAAATGATTCTCGGCGGTCGGGTGGAATCCGGCAAACTGCAAACCAATTGCAAAGTACGCGTAAAACGCAAAGGCGAAATAATTGGCCTGGGCAAACTCACCAAACTGCAAACCGGTAAACAAGAAGTAAAAGAAATTCCTGGCGGCACCGAATGTGGCGTTCAATACGAAAGCAAGCTCAAAGTTGAAGAGGGCGATGTGCTTGAAGCCTATTTGGAGCAGGACAAAGAAAAGAAACTTGTTTTGTCATAATTGTAATTCTTAACATTACTTTCTATGGAACACGTTTTTACTGATGCTAATTTTTCTGAAGAAGTACTCAAATCTACAGTCCCAGTTTTTGTTGATTTTTGGGCTGTATGGTGTGGCCCCTGCCAAATGATGGGTCCAATTGTGGAAGAACTGGCCAAAGAATACGCTGACAAAAATATCAAAATTGGCAAATGTAACGTAGACGAAAACAACGATGTTACCGGCCAATACAACATCCTCAGCATCCCCACCTTCGGTATTTTCAAAAACGGACAACTGGTCGACCAAACGCTTGGCGGTATGACCAAAGAAAAATTGAAAGCGTTTATCGATAAAAATATAATCTAACGCCTATGTCTTCTGCGTTTCACAATGCCCTTGCTCAATTAGAGCGCGCGGCTCATCTTTTGACGTTGTCCCCCGGCACAAAATCCCGCCTGGCTTCTCACGACAGCATTCTCACGGTGTCCATTCCAGTAACCATGGACAATGGCACTGTGCGTGTTTTCACCGGATTCCGCAGCCAGCACAACAATGCGCGAGGACCATACAAAGGCGGTATTCGCTATCACGAACAAGTTTCCGAAGACGAAGTGAAAGCGCTGTCTTTTTGGATGACGGTCAAATGTGCTGTTCTCAACTTGCCTCTCGGCGGTGCTAAAGGTGGAATCATCGTAAACCCCAAAGAACTTTCTCCAAGCGAAATTGAACGCCTCAGTCGTGGCTATATTCGCGCCCTCCACAAATATCTCGGACCAGACCAAGATGTGCCTGCACCCGACGTGTACACCAACGGCACCATTATGAGCTATATGCTCGATGAATACGAAAAATTAGTTGGTCACAAAGGACCTGGCATGATTACGGGGAAGGGAGTTGCGCTCGGCGGGTCACTCGGACGAGCATCGGCCACCGCCCAAGGCGGGGTCTATGTAATTACTGCTGCCCTTCAAAAACTCAATCGCACTCCCACCCAAACACGCGTAGCCATTCAAGGTTTTGGCAACGCCGGTAGTGTAGTGGCTGATCTCTTAACCAAGCTCGGATACCAAGTGGTCGCGGTAAGTGATTCTGCTGGTGGAATTGTAAGCGAACAAGCGCTCGATATTACCGCGCTTGAAGCGCACAAAAAAACCACTGG
>CAYTMT010000036.1:0-7518 GCA_964439095.1 uncultured Gammaproteobacteria bacterium
TGACCATCTTTGCCGTAGGAAAACCGAAGCTCAATGGCTGATTTAATTTCTTGCGCTGTTGGTTTTTTGGGGGCGGCGGGAGTAACCGGAAGAATGGCTGGAGCAGGAGGGGCTGCCATAACCGGCTTGCTTTCTACAACTAATTTTTTACTTTCCTCCAGCCGAGAAATTCCTTCTGGTGTTAATTTTCCATTACGCACTAATCGTTCTGTTTCAACAGAATCAATAGGTGGAATAACGTAATAATCAGAAATAAGGTGTAAATAGGCAGAGACAGCGAGCTCGATAATTTTTTTAGTGATGTAATCTGTTTGCTTCCATAAATTTTCTTCATGAAAAAAATTAACCAAACTTAAACCATCAAACTTCTCCTCGCTATACAATGAAAACTTTTTAATCCAATCAAATAGTTTTAACGGCTCTCCACGTTCTGAATCTACTCCAATAGGGGTTTGGTTGCTGATCAACAAAGCCGCAAAATCACCAGCGATTTTTCTGCGATTTTCTATTACTACTAGCTGATCAACAGCATCCCCCAACGCACGATCTAAATCAAGGTTCATGCTGATCGCCAAATAGCACATGTCGGTGGTAAGTAATTTTGCCTGATACAACAAAGAGATGTTCGCAAAATTTTCCACCAAAATGATTGCGGTAATACGCGTATACATCGCTCGCCAAGGCTCATCCAGACTCGCAAAAACAAAATCACCACCATTAAAAGCATTGAAGAAATCCAACAAATTAACGAATAAAGAACGGCGTTCACCTCGCTTCCAATAACGAATTGAACGCAGTAATTTACTCAAAAATTTGTCGCTCTGCAATGTTTCTTTCTCTACCGAAAAAACGTCCAATTCCTCACTTTCAAACCAAGGTAATAACTCCAAATCACCGCGCAAGAAAGGTACGATCGTCTCATACATGTCCAAGCTTCCCGAAAGATCCTCCGACCATGGAGGAAGAACCTGCAACAACAATTCCTCTTCATCACGATTCAAAGACAAACGAAACCATCTCCGCAACAATTCGTCGCGCACCTCGGGAGTGGCGCTAAAATCAGAGCACAGTTTTGGAAAAATAATTTCAAAATGTCTTTCTGACATAAAAACTATGGTTTAATAATCTTTTTACGCTGCTCTTCGGATAATTTTTGAATTGATTCAAAAATTCCACTCAATAATATATCCACATCAATACTGTCATCAAGCGGAGTTCCTAAATCACACAAACCGGCGACTAATTCGATAATCCCAATATCGTCTTTTTTTAGCGACTTCTTAAGCTGTTCCCCCACCAGAGTATCAAAGGTTACCGACACCAAAGGAATTTTCACCGCATCAAGGACACCGTAATCAGCACCAGTAGTCGCTTTTTCCTTTTTCGTCTTAATAAACTTCTCTCTATTCTTTGCCACTATTTCAACAAACTCGGCGTTAACTCCTTTTTTAATATATTCTCCAATACATTCGTCTACATCCAAATTAATTTTTTTATCTTTGCTTGCATCTGTTTCCTCATTTACTAAATTCTGCAACAGACGAGAAATAAGAGAGTGCATCTTTTCCCCTTTTTCTTTAGTAATCTCACTAAAAAAATAAACATTCCCTGTTTTACTTTCCTTTTCATCTTTAGCGTCCGGGGTTTTTATCATCTTGCTTGTTTCTTGAATACGCTGTTCCGCACCAGGCTGATCCACATGTCCGAGACGCACGCGACTATAGATATATTCCAAAAGTTCAGCGAAACTGGTAAATGGTCTATTTTTTACCATCTTTTTGGTCTCTGGATCATAACAAGTAATGTGGAGTACGAACCCGTCAAATGAGTCTTGCTGCAACACAGATTGTGCGCCTTTTTTGCCCACCGCAAAGGTGTCTGCCATAGCCGCTCGCCAGTCATTTGGATTGTTTAAGATGCAAGGAGCAATAACATCCAAAAGCACATAATCAGAAGCCTCCTCTTTACTCAAACTTCTGCCTCGTACCCGTTTGCTGGCAGCATCGTGGTGATACTGCATACCACCAATAATCGCCCCGGTAAGATGCTCACCACAGATAAATACATGTTTTTTTCCGTCTACTTCTTTAGTTTGGGCAAGCGCATCCTCCGAAGTGGTCAAGCCAACCATAGCCTTAGCCAAACGTTGTGTTTTATCTACCTTGCGCACATCGCTACCTTGGCGACGTTGAGCCAGATCAGCCAAACGAAAACGAATGATTGCTCCACTTTTTTCTTCATCCATATCACCAAGTTCCTGCGGCTGCCCTTTCATACCCTTGCCATCCTGTTTTTGCAAGTCACCAAGGGTAGTATGAGCAGAAATACGGCCACTTACTGGCGCCCAAAATTGGCCACCATCAATATCAAGTAACTGAGCGTGACCACCAACTTCACGATGACCTTCTGAACTAAAGCGCCATTCTCCCATCATTTGCATACCCGCCTGAGAATCCTTCACACGCTCAACATACCCGTCAACATCCACAAATAAATATGAGTCGCGCGGATTAATGCCTTGTCCTAATAAATCTATCACGTCTGTACGCAATAATTTTTTTTGGTCTTCAGATAGCCCTGGATTTTGTTTTAAAACTTCTTCATACTCTTCTTCAGAAAGATCCACCTCTGTCACAATTGATAGTCCGGAAAAATAAAGATAGGCCAATTTATCCAATGAAATACGATTAACACCCAAACTTTTGTTAAGTTCAACCACATCAACAAAATGAGCGAAATCAGCCAAACTCGCTTTGCATGTTTTTTCTGCTCCCACTGCTTCTGGATCACGCACCGTCACCTCCCAATCATCCTCATCTGCTTTTCCATTTTTCACGGGATTGTAAATAAGTTCAGGAATTCTCCCCGCACTAAAACCGCCACCTTCAGCTTTGTTGACAACAGCCAAATTCAGCTCACTTTGGCACATAGTGATGCCGTCCATAATTTTAGCCAGCCGCCAATGAGTTATGGTGCTGCGAACATCGAAATCGAACAGGGTAAACGTTTCCGTTAAATTAATACGGGTATAGTTGGCACTTTTATCTGATAACCAATCTTTTCCCAAACGGTCACGAAGCCGAACCAATTCGGCTTGAAATTTTGGATCACCCAGCTGCTCTAGCGATGTTGCTCCGGTCCAAGAACGCTCCAACTTTTCCACTATCGAAGCATGGCTTTCGTCTTCGTCGTGTTCGTCGTGTTTGTGCTCATCACTATGAGGCGTCTCGTGATGTGGCGGTGCCACTACTTCTTTTTTATGTTCCTCTCCCCCTCTCACTTCAGCGTGTTTCATACAAGAATGAATCAACTAAACAATAAAATTATTCTAATTTATGCTATTTATACTTGCCTTAAAATCTGGATCACTATCTTGATAAAGAGCCATGGCTTCTATATAACTTTTTATCTGCTCTTCCGACAAATCTTTTGTATCCACCTCTCCCATTTCTCTAAACGCTGTTGCCAATGAGCTTGCTATCCCAACTTTCCCGCTCGCACTTGCCCACGTGTTACCTAAAGAAGATATCCCTTTATCCCCTGCTACTCGTTTAAGAATTTTTAGCACCTTTTCCTTCTGGCCATCCGACCCCGCTCTCCCCAACAATTGCTTGAAGTCTGTGTAACCAGTTCGTACTCGTTCTTTACTGCGATACAAGCTCTGTTTTTTGGCGTTCTCACCTTCCTGGTGAAATAAATCTCTTAACCCTTCCAGCTCCACTACACCATTCCTGCCCTGTGTTTTAGCAACTTTTATCAAATCCTCAAAATCTTTGTTTACCTCATTTATAATCGTATTTTCTGCCAAACCTTGCGGATCATCAAAAAATCGCTCTGTTTGAATCAATTGCGACAACGCATGTGTAAACACCTGATCCATGCGGAATTCTTGAGAACCTCTATACCCCTCTTTGCCTTCTGAGGTCTCATTTTTTGCAAGCTTATCGGCTATCGCCTTCGTACGATCTTTAAGCGCTTTCAGCATTTGGTTTCTATCCATTCCTTTACAGGCGGATAAAATTGGCTCTAAAGATTTTCTCGCTGCATCGTTGGGGAAATTAATACCTTGTTTATTACCGATCACCGCTTGCATAACACTTTCTTGCAAGGCACCTTTGGTTCTGTTTTCCAAAATCTGATTTTGCCACTTTTGTGTTTCCGCAAATCCGGCGGCAATTTCGACTTCGATATCGTCCCCATGACCATGATCACCACCTTCAGAACCATGTCCACCAGCTACACCATGTTTTGAAGGTAATTTTTGTTCACCTCTAGCGATTGCTTCAATCCTATCTCTGATTCTCTTATTTCTTTCTGGGATTTTCTTTTTTTGTTCTGCAACAATCCTACCTATGTCAACTTCTTTTTTATTTTTAAGGGTGATTTTTTCTGTACTTTTTTCATCAGGATTTGCAGTTTGGTCAAACTTTTTTCTCTCGCCTTCAACCTTAGAAGCTGCCCCACTCACCACTTCTTTATTATCCCTCTGCATCAACTCACTAAAGACACCAACTAAATCAGCAGGCAAAGCTCGTATTGCTTCTTTTATTCTTTCTGCTTTTTCTTTTTCAGAACCATTGCCCGCCACAATTTCGGCTATCTTTTTCTCAGCAACGCCCAATGCTTGACTTTTTATTTGAGCTTCTTTTTTTCTTGCTTCCAACTCTTCCTCTCCCTCTACGCCATCTCTCTCCCTTTCTTCTTTTTCGATAGCCGACATCCCCTCTTGGCTCTGGCTGGCACGCCGATCCCGTTCTTGGCTTAACATGCTTTGTCTCCAACCAGCAAAAGCAATGTCTTGGGCGTCAGAAGCGGCTTGAGCTTTAATCCAACTTTCATTGTCTTTTTGTTGCAATAACTTCAATTGCATCTTTACTTGCGCAGTACTCATTCTTTTTTGAATAGCTTGTATCTCTCCCTTGGCCGCTTCCATTCTTCTCAAAACTTCACCACCAGCAGCGGTATGTTCAAACTCTTCTTTTAGCCGATTCTCCTGAAGAGAAGACTCCTCATGAACCACATGACCAGATTCTTCTGCCTTAAGAGTGGCAAAAGCGGTTTTTTTACTGAGCTCCTTTTCGATCTTTTTTCCAGCTTCTTTAAGTTCTTTATTTTTATCCTCTGCCGCCTTGAATTCTGCTTGTGCTTTTTGCACCCCGGCAGCGTCTCCAGCCTTACTGGCCTCCGCTTCTTTTTTCTTAGCTTCTTCCATAACTTTTTTGTTCTCTTCTATCTCATGAGCATTATCTTTCAAAAGCTTCATGTTAGGATCGTCGGTAACTTCTTTTTGTAAAGCAGCCACAGCTTTTTGTAGCTTTTCCTCTTTCTTGGCTTCAGATTTTCTTTCAACCAACTTAAGGCGCGCTGTAGTTGCTAGTTTAGCAACACCGCCCCCTGCACTGCTGGTGCTGTATTCCTTCTCTACGATTTCATGTTGGCGCTCAGCTGCTTCCTTCCAATCCTCAACTTTTTTATCAGCACGACCTCGTGTTTCAATAAATGATGATAATAATTTTCCACCGATTGACCCAAAAGTTGTCTGACCTTTGCCATCAGCCCCACCTTTGTACCAGCTTTCTTCTAGTTCTTTGGCCTTTTCATTCCTCCATTCACCAACTTTTCCAAGCCCTAATTCAGCACGATGATATATGCTTTGACCAAAGCGTTTAGCCATACCCACACCAGGGGCATACTCGAGGGCTCCTTGTACGCCACCAACTTTTTCATACAACGCCATACCCGCTGCCACACCAGTGGCGGTCGTGGCCACCGACTTGGCAAAGTCAACCGCGTTCGACAACATACCCGAACCGTACACACCTAACTCCTGTGTTTTTTGGATACCGATGTACAACATGCCGAGGGCGATAAAGTAGCCGGCCATACTGTTCCATTCCATAGCTTGGGTAACACCAGCCGATCCACCCGCACTCAGGCCGTTGTTTTGATCACCAGCTGATTGTATTCCATTACCGCTTTGACCGGCTTGAATATTTTGAATAACATCACCATTGCCTACGGTAATAAACGACAACCACAGGAAAAACAAAATCAATGGGCCGGACATAACATTGTTGTTGAACTGACTCCACCATTCACTGGCATACCCTTCGGTTTGAGGCAAGGCGCTGACGGCAAACGCAATCGGTGAAAGCACAATCAAAATCCAAAGCGAAATAACGCGCATGACTAAAATGGCACAGATAATACCCATCGTCACCATGAGCATGGCGGTGAACCCAAGCCCAGCGGCGGCAGCCACAAAAACTGAAGGGTCGCTCACGTTGGCTTGTTGGGAAAGTTGTAAAATTTTAGTAAGATTGAAAGCATTTACCAAATTCCCGGCAGCCGTGGCGGCAATTCCGTTCAAAAATGTGGTCATCACCACCTGAGCCACGTCAATGATGAGCGCGCAAATTACTCGACTGAAGTTTACCAACACAGCAGCAGATACTAACTTAACCAACATGCGTTTCCATTCGTACTGTTCCGCACCAAGAATCGTGCCAAAGGCAATTACCAAAAGCACAATCACAAATCCCATGTTGGCAATATCGCGCACCATCACCCAACCAAAATTAACCGCAGCCGAATCAAGATAGTTGTTGTAGCCGGCAATGGTGATGACAAAACCCAAAAAGAAAATGGACATCTGGATGCAGAGATTGGAGAGCCAAAGGAGGATGTGGACGATGGCCCAGACGATGACATCGATTGTGCCACCCAAAAACCCACCGCCGACTGCTATTTGCCCAGTTGTAGGAGGGGTGGTCTGACCCAACACCATCATTGGCACCAACACTACCGCTAATACGGCCACCACCAAAAGCACGCGCGAACGTGTCGCCTGTGGCCACAGATGGCGAAAGAAGTTGTTGATTTTTTTCCACAAATTACTAAACATAATTTTGTTTATGGATTCACTACGCTTGGAGCTACGATCACTGTGTTCGCCGCGGTCCAAGAACCGGCCGGAGCGTTACCGTTGTCACTATAACACCCTGGGTTATTCCCACAGCTTCCATTATACCACCCCCAGTTATCTTTTACTTGTACTTTTGGCTTGAATACACAACAACCGCCATATATAGCACCAAACGAAGGGTTGGGAGCGCAGTTGGCATCAAAATTAGCACTGGCGGCAGAGCATTGGTACACATTTTCAAACTGGAAGTATCCATCCTGACAGGTCTTGCCTGCAATGTGTCCAAAGTTGGGGGCCGTTGCTTCGTCGGCAAAACACATATCGAGCGCATCGCATTGGCTTTTGGTGGTTGGCAGTTCATCCCCAAACCAACCCTCACAACTCTTAAGAGAACTATCGGAACACTCCCTAAATCTACAGGTGTTTCCAGTGTCCGGACGAAATTCCGAAGCGTTCGAAATCCCACGCTGATTGCGGAAATAACCAGATGTTTTAATTGGCCCGTTTCCGTCTCCCCAATCAACATTCACCTCGCGGAGCGGCATATGATCTTTGTCGGCAAAGGCGAAAAAGCGCAATATTGCTTTGGTGGG
>CAYTMT010000037.1:0-7319 GCA_964439095.1 uncultured Gammaproteobacteria bacterium
CTTGGGCGTGCGACCCGGCATGGAAATTTCGACGTCAGCTTGGGACAAGTTCCTGATTGGCGAAGAAGACGAACTCCGTGCTCTGGTAGCGCGACAGCAGGCCAGTGATTCCGCGGTTCCGGCTGGCTCCTTTTGGGGAGTGCCGGTGGCCACCTTTCTGGCAGCTATGATCCGGAAGACGAACGAGCTCAAGACCAGTCTGATTGCGCAATACAAGCGGATTCGCCAACTCAATCGCTTGGATTACCGCGCGAAGTTCGTGTGGAGCTCAGGAGCAGCTGATGATGCCAGTAGCGTTGAAAGTTTTTTGGACGGACACGTTGTGTCCATGAAAGAGATTATCTCTTTTTCCGGAAAACTTGCCCAAGCGGAAGCGTCTATCCGCGCCCTGCAAGAGATGGTGGTTCCTTGGGATGCGCTCATGAAGAATCTCAGGGAGTTCCAGATTCCCATCATCGAAAACACGCCAAGCATCCGTGGGTTGTGGCTCAACACGCAAATCTTGCTGGCTGTCCTCGATGTTCCTGTTGGTCGACAGTACGTGGAACACGGTGAATACGAGTCGGCAGTCCTTGGGTTGTACAAAGTGGCCGAAGAGGTGCTTGCCACTCGCGTTCTTGAGAGGACGACAACCAAGAAAGCTTCTGAATTTCTGCACCAAATGGTGGTGGAACAAATTCGGCGGCTGCGACAAGTCTTGGAAAGTCGCCCAGCGGTTGATGATGTGGTGATCGAGAGGATTCTCACACGCGTCGATCCTGATCGGGTGGCGATCTCTCACAAGTCCGCCCTGCTGCATCTGCAGGGTCTGAACAATAACGACAAGCTCACGAAGGCTTCCTTTAATGGTTTGCCTTTGGAGACTGTCTTTGCTGCAGTCCAGTGGGGAAAAGTGAGTGAGAAGTCTGCTGTTGATGTTTTTAATGGTGGCAAGCTTCCGCCGGAGTTGATGGTGAAAGCCATTCTCTCTATGCGGCGGCCAGTCGCCATCAAACTCAGCGAGCATGCGGTAGAGAACTTTCTTCCGCAGTACCTCTCTCCGCTTATCGCTGCCAATCTGGTGGCGATAACGCTTGACAATTTTGCCTCGCTTGCTCCGGTCATACCGGTTAGCAATGCCGAACGGATCCTGCTTCGTCTGAACAATCAGCACGTTGTGGGTACGACGTTTTTCGTAAAGGGACTGATCGAGATTAGTCCAGAGGTAGCTCGGACTGTGTTTTCGAGCGTTGCCCTACGCTCTGTGGTTGTGGCTGAATTCATGGATCGCCTGGTCGAAAGCGAGTTCGTGAAGCACAAAAGCACCCAAGAACAGGTGGGCAATTTCATTGCCAAAGTTGGTCGAGAGTTGTGGACCGAGGCTCTGCTTGGTTTCGTACTCCACCAGCGCCAGAAAATGCTCAAGGAAGCACTGGAAGGAAACAAAGAACATGACGTGTTCTTGGTAGACTGGTCTGACTTGGCGGATGAAGATCCGTTTTACTTGCAGCACAGGCTCACCATGGACAAGTCTGAGGTGGAGCAGACGCTCCGCGAATACTCTGAAGAGAGTATTTGCCGCTTCGTCTACGCCGGATCCTCGGACCCGGAGAAAGAAGTGAAAAAGTACTTTGCCCTACGGGACAAGTACCGTCGCTCGCTGCTCCGCACCAAATCCCGCCCCAAAAAGCGGAACGGTGCGAAGAGCACAAAAAACTTTACGGGGTAAAACCCGTACGCCTGCCAGGAGCGTTATTCCTGGCTTTTATATTTTACAAAATTATTTTCTATTCCGTATCGCACTCCCGAGCGTCATTTCGTCGGCATAGCGCACGTCGCTGCCAAGTGGGAGTCCGCGAGCCAGGCGAGAAACTTTTAGTTGTGGATTGGTTTTTTTCAATTCTTGTTCCAAAAAAAGCATGGTGGTTTCTCCGGCCAAGTTGAGGTTGAGGGCGAGAATAATTTCTTGGACTGGAAGTTTAGCTGTGGGTGAGGCACGTTTTAATAATTCGGGGATTTTTAATTTTTGGATTTCTATTTCCGACAAATCAGCATTGAGTGTGCCGCGGAGCACATGGTAGGTACCGGAAAACGCCGCCGTTTTTTCGATTACAGGGATATCTTCGGGGCTTTCTACTACGCACACTTGTGTCTGATCACGTCGGGGGTTTTGGCAGGTGTGGCACGGGCTCGTGTCGTCAAAGTTCCAGCAAATTTCGCAGCTTTTGGTTTTTTCGAGCAGGGTATTCAACACATCGCGCAGTTCATTCACTTCTTTTTTGCCCGCTCCCAACCAATGAAATGCAAAACGCTCTGCCGTGCGTTGGCCCACAGAGGGAAGTTTTTTGAGCGCGCGAATTAAATTGTCGATAGCAGGGGAGTACATGATTTTTACTTCACTCCTGGCAGTCCCATGCCTTCGAGTCCACCCATTTCTTGCATCTTGCTGGCCATGATGCGTTGGATTTTTTTGAGCGCTTCGGCGTGTGCTTCTTTGATTCCTTTTTGGAGCACTTCTTTTTTGGCTGGCGACAAAAGCTCGTCGTCAATCGCGAGCGCGGTCATCTGCATATTGCCGTCCATAGTCATGACAATTTTATCACTCGCAGTGCGCACGGTGGCGCTTTCGCCGCCTAGCATGGTCTGGAGTTTTTTTCCTTGTTCGCGCAGATCTTTGAACTGTTTGAGTTTGTTGAACATGGACATAGGGTTGTAGTTAGAGAATAATTTTTATCTCTGCACCTAGACGCCCGTGTGCGCGGGCGTGCGGTGCTTCGACAAAAATTATTCTCTGACTTTTTAAAAATAATTAAAATTGTGGAGTGGAACTTGGTGCGGCTGGTTTGGTAAACGCAGATTTTGGTTTGAGCGCTGGCGCTCCGCCGCCTGGTGCTTCGGACATTTCTCGTTCCATATTGCGGAACGAGGTGGTTGGTTCATGGAAAATCATTTTGACCATTCCGGTTGGGCCGTTACGATGTTTGGCAATATGGATTTCGGCCACGTAGCGCCCATCTGCTGGAATCTCTTCCATACGGTAGTTGCCATCCGCGGATTTGCGGTAAATAAACATCACCACGTCGGCATCTTGTTCGATAGAACCAGATTCACGCAAGTGAGAAAGTTTGGGGATAGCCGGCTTGCTTTGTTCTACTACACGCGACAGCTGCGAGAGCGCCACCACTGGCACGTTGAGTTCACGCGCAATGCTTTTGAGGCCACGAGTAATTTCGGCCACTTCTTGTACGCGGTTATCGCCAGTCGAGTGGCGGGATTCCATCAACTGTAAGTAGTCGATCACAATCAGCCCCAGTCCGTGTTCGGCTTGCAAGCGGCGCGCTTTGGTGCGAATCTGAAGCACGTTATTGTTCGCCGTGTCGTCGATAAAAATAGGCGCTTCCGAAAGCACACCCATTGCGTGGCCAATACGCGGAAAGTCATCGGAGTCAGGACGGTCCGACAAGCGACCGGTGCGCATGCGCCACAGGTCAATGTTGGCTTCGGCACAGAGCAAGCGGTCAACCAGTTGCTCTTTGCTCATTTCCAAAGAAAACATGCCCACTGGTATTTTTTGTTTTACTCCTACGTGACGCACAATATCAAGAGCAAACGAAGTTTTACCCACCGAAGGACGAGCGGCCAGAATGATCAAGTCGGAGCGCTGTAAACCGGCGAGTAAATTATCCAGTCCAGAAAATCCGGTGGGGATACCGCGCAGCTGTCCTTTGTTTTTGTGCAATTCATCAATGCGATCAAAGGCATCGGCTAGCACGCCACGGATAGGGGAGAAGGCTTGTTTGAAATAGTTTTGGGAAACACCAAACAGGTGTTGTTGCGCTTCGTCGAGCACCTGGTCGAGTTCGCCTTCTTCTTGGTAGCCGAGTCGGCTAATTTCTCCTGCGGCCGAGAGCAACCGACGGCGGGTGGCTTTGCGGTGGACGATTTGGGCATAGTGCACCACGTTCGAAGAAGTGGGCACGTTGTTGGTCATGGCCACCACGGCACTGCGGCCACCCACGGCTTCGAGCTGGTTTTTTTCGGCCAAGCGCGTGCTGAGGGTCAACAGGTCGATCGGCTGGTTGCGGCTGTAGAGTTCCACAATGGACTCAAAAATCCGGCCATGGTTGGTGTTGTAGAAGTCTTCGGGAGCAACAATATCAGCCACTTTCATCATGGCGTCTTTATCAATCAAAATAGAGCCGATCAACGATGTTTCGGCCTCCAAACTTTGGGGTGGTACGCGGTCAATTTGTTCATTCATAAAGCCTTCTCATCTTATCCTATGACCTATCTTTTCGCAAGTTGGTGCGTGTGGACGGAATGTGGGTAATTTGTTACGATTGGGGGGATATGGCTATTATTTTTTTAAGCATCTATTTTTGGGCTACCTCTTTTTATGTACAAGAGGTGCTGGAGCCTTTGTTTGATTCTCTGCCGGTATTTTTTTGGATGCGAAAATTTTTCTACGCTTTTGTAGCGTTTCAGACGTTTGGTTTTTTGCTTGGTGCGTGGAGTATTGTGGCCCCGTTGTCCGTGTTATCGATGGCATTCCTTTTGGGTGTTAACGCCTACGGCTGGTCGTTTGCTGGACAATATGTGCAGCGCGGGAGGTCCGAAGAGGCACTCAAACCGCCTGTTTTTGAATTAAAAAATGTCAGCGCAGGTTGGTCTAAGGCGGGTGTTGTGGTAATGGCGAGTTATGCCTTTCTGGTGATAGTTAGTTTTTTTCTATTGGTAATTTCGCGCACCGGGGCACACATAGTAACTCCCTGGCAAACAATTCACCCGGCGTATATCTATGTTTTTTTAGCAGCTACATTTTTGTTGGGTGTTCTGTGTGTCAAAAAGTTGGTGCCAAGCTGGGCGGTTATTGGTTGTTTGGTGGCGTATAGTTTGCTACTCCATAGCTACCTGCCGTTGACGCACGAGTTGGTGTATGGTGCCGATCAGTGGCGACATATGGCTGTGGAAGCACGCCTGATGCAAGGAGGCATGTCCACGCCTATCCTCACCCTTGCTCCGCGCGATCTGTGGCACGATGTCTTTGATCCGGGCAGATGGTCGTATGCGCAATTTTGGACGGTGCATGTTTTTGTGGCTAGGTTTTTTGAGGTTGATTTGTTGATGGTGAATAAATGGTCGGTGCCGATTGCGTGGGGGATTATGATGCCGCTCCTGCTTTTTGAAATTGGACGAGCGCTTGGTTTTGGTCACCGTTCTCGATTGATGTTTATTTGGTTAGGGTTTTTGCCGTTTGCGTGGCAGGCTGGTGGGTCGTTTACATTGCCAGTAAATTGGGGATTTTTGTGGTGGTTATTTTTGCTGTTGTTATTATTGTGGCGCACGCGTAATCGGCAACCTGGTCAGGTGGGGGTTTTGTTATTTTTTGGTTGCTTGTCTTTTTTTGGTTATATTTTGTACGCCCTTTTATTTTGGTTGGCCTGGGCAACGCTCGAAGTGGTGATTATTGCCGAGAGCAAACAAAATTGGTGGGTGCGCTGGGGGATTATGGAAATTGCAATTATCGGCGTTATTATTTTTATTCCCGTGGTGGAATTGTTGATTGGCTATAGTCATTTACCACCCGCCTGGAATATTTTGACGGGAGTGCGGCAGGCCGTGGGGAATTTTTCGGCATTTTATTTAGCCACCGGCCCGCGTCCGCACGATATTGCCACGGGAAATATTTTGTTTAATCAGGTTCCAGTTGCTGCTTTTGTGGCCAATATTTTTACTGAGTCACTTGGCTATTTAGTAATTTTTGCTGTGGCTTTTTGGTTACTGGTAATATTGGGATGTGCCGCTACTCTGCGCGACAATCGTTCTGCACCTCGCTGGTTGGCGGTTTTTATGCTCGGCCTGTATGGTTCGTATTTTATCTCGCGCTATATTTTTATTGGGGAACAAATTTTATCACGTCGTTTGGAATTGGCGCTTGCGTTAGGCGCTGTCGTCTTCGCTTTTTTAGGTAGCCGCATCATTTTTACTACACTGCCCTGGCTCAAGCGCCTCGTTCCCGTAGTTGTTTTGGGGGTGGCAATAATGATTACTATTTCTTACTCTCTTGGTCCAGATACAGACACGGTGAGCGCTACCGATTACCACGCCATGCAAACCGTGTGGGCAGCCGAAAAAAATCTATCGCACCATTGTGTGATTGCCGACACTATGTCACTCTTGGCTCTGGAGGCAATTTCGGGGCAGCAGATTGTGGGTGGCGGGTTTCCGGTGGGGGCGGGTTTTGTGAGCACAGAGCGAGAAGCAGCACTGCGTGAGATTGTTCGTAACCCCAAGTTGGCCGTTGCTCGGGCCAAAATAGCCACCGGGGCCGACCATTGCCAGGTAGTTGTTTCTCAGGTACCATTGTTTTAATTTATCATCTCCCTATGCCCTGTATTTTTTGTAAAATAGTCGCTCACGAAATTCCCAACCACACTGTTTTTGAAAATGAACAGGTGTTGGCTTTCTTGGATGTCTTTCCGTTGACCAAAGGACACACCGTGGTAATTCCCAAACAACATGTGGCGCGCCTGGAAGATATGACGAGCGAAGCGTGGGGAGAACTTCAGCAAGGAGTGCTCGAAGCGGCTCGACGAGTGAATGAGGCTATACATCCGGATGGATTTAATATTGGTATCAACAATGGCGAAGCAGCTGGTCAGGCTGTGCCGCATATGCACTGGCATATTATTCCGCGTTGGCAAGCCGATGGTGGTGGATCGATTCATTCTATTTTAAAAAAACCAGCAACGCCTATTGATGTGACCTCGGTAGCGCAGTTATTTTTGGCATAACCCTATGACTCATTTTAAAACCCTAGATTCAGAAATTAAAGATGAAAATCCGTGGTGGACCTATCGGCATGACACCATCGAATATCCGAGTGGCGCCGTGGGTGATTATTTTTATGGTGAAACCAATGGGGGAGTGATGATCATTCCCGTTCTGCCCGATGGGCGAATAATTTTGGCACGACAATATCGCTACCTCAGCGATCGGCCCAGTGTGGAATTCCCGGGCGGAGGAATAAAATTTGACGAGGCACCAGCTGCTGCGGCCGCGCGTGAGTTGTTGGAAGAAACAGGGTGCGAAGCCAAGACGCTCACCAAGATTGGTTCGTTCCAAAGTTTGAATGGATCGTTTAAAAACGAGGAACATCTTTTTTTGGCTATGGGCCTTACCATAGTTGCCAATCCCAAACAAACCGAAAACGAAACCATTGAATTATTACATCGTCGCAGCGAAGAGTTTGAAAAAATGCTTTTTGGTGGCGAAATCTGGGATGCCCACACCCTGGCCGCCTGGGCACTCGCCGGGCGCTATGTGATTGACGCGATTGC
>CAYTMT010000038.1:0-7173 GCA_964439095.1 uncultured Gammaproteobacteria bacterium
TCGCGGTACACAGAAACCGACGTACCGACAAGAATGAGTGTCAATAAAAAAGTAATTGGATTTAATTTGGTCATATTTTTTTCTCTTGTTCAATAATATTGTTGTGCAGCTGTCCGCAGGCCGCGTCAATGTCCTGTCCTTGTGAGTAGCGCACGGTTACCGTAAATCCAGTCGCCCGAAGCGTGGTATGCCAATGTCGAATCGTTTCCAGGGTTGATCCAGCGAGTCCGCGCTCGGTGTCAATAACATTAAACGGGATTAAGTTTAAGCGCACGTGTCCCATTTGCGAAGCAAGGTCAATCAGCGCAGTTAGATGTTGCTCGTTGTCGTTTACATCCCGTAACATAATATATTCTAGACCAATAAAATGGATCCGACTCTGAAAACGAGCATGATAACGTGCGGCCCAATCAACTAGAAAACTAAAAAAGTTTGGGGCGTGTGATGGAACGAGTCGCGCCCGAGTTTCGGTAACTGCGCTATGGAGCGAAAGAGCAAAACGAATTGGAGGAAATTCAGGATCGTCTACGAGTTTATTCATAAACGGCACCACTCCCACGGTAGAAATGGTAATTTTACTGTATCCCAATTTGTATACGTCCACCATGGTGCGCAAGAATTTTTTGACTGCCTCATAATTAAGAAGCGGTTCTCCCTGTCCCATGAGTACAATATTATCAATCGTACCGCTCCCCTCTTTTTTTAATTCCTGTTCCCAAAATCGATATTGGTCAATAATTTCTTCCGCAGTTAAATTGCGTCGAAATCCCAATCGGCCAGTAGCACAGAATTCACAGCGCATCGCGCAACCAACTTGTGAAGAGACGCAAATAGTATAGCGATATTCGTTATCACGAGAGGCGCGAACGTTTTTTCGCCCCATCAGTACGGTTTCAATACGTTTGCCGTCGTGGAGTTCAAGCAGTGCTTTTTTGGTGCGGTCGTGGGTGCTGGCTTGAATAGCGAACAGACGAACAGAGAGATCTTCGGCCATAAAAATTATTCCAACATTTCTTTGACCGCTTGATAGATAGCTTCTTGATCAATTTTTTCGTAGGCCAGCAATTCTTCGGTGGTGCCGCTTTTTGGCACATTGCGTACGGCCAGTGAATAAATTGCACGAGCATGGTCGGGTAGCACGGCGCGAATTGCATCGGCTAACCCGCCTTCTGGTACATGATCTTCCACGGTGACAATTCCGCGCGTTTCGGCAATCGCTTGCTGAATCGCTTCGGCATCGATAGGTTTGATGCTGTACATGTCTATCACCCGAATCATAATCCCTTCGTCTTGAAGTCGCTTATAGGCCGCTAGTGCTTCGTGCACCGTAATGCCAGCAGCACAGACCGTAATCACATCGCTATCACTCGTATGTAATGTGAGACTGCCTCCCACCCGAAAATTATCCCCCATTCCATAGATAACCGGAAGTTCATTTCGAGTTGATCGCACGTAGACCAAACCGGGTGTTTCGGCAGCCAAAGCAATCGCATGTTGCATACTCATTCCATCGGCTGGATACAACACTGTTGCGTTTTGCAATCCACGAAATTGGGCAATATCTTGAATAGCCATTTGACTCGCGCCATCTGCGCCAATGGAAACACCGCAATGCGAACCAATTAATTTAATATTCGCTCCTGCCAAATCTGCCATACGAATTTGATCTTGGGCTCGCGAGAGGAAGGCCGCAAACGTGGAAATAAATGGAATTTTACCGCGTGTTGCCAAACCTTGTGCCACGCTCACCATATTTTGTTCAGCAATAAACATTTCAAAAAACTTTTTCGGTTCAGCGAGCGCAAATTCCTCAACGCCGGTAGAATTTCCCGTTTCCGCATCCAGCGCTACTATTTCGGGACGAATTTTTGCCAAGCGCGCCAACGTTGCGCCGTACATGTGGCGGGGGGCTATGGTATTTTTGATAATTGGCTCAACCACCAGTCGTTGCAGTTCGGCTAATCCAAAAATGGCTGGTATAAAATTTTGACGTACAGCTGGCGGCTGTAGAATAGTACCAAGAGGAGTGTGAGCAAAATTTGGCAGTTCTGCCAGAGCATTTTTAAGCTGTTCTTTGGTAAGCGCTTTGCCGTGCCAACCATTTTTATTTTCCAAAAAAGAGATACCTTTTCCTTTGATTGTTTTGGCAATAATAATCGTGGGGCGATTTTTTGTTTTGGCCGCTTTGGCGAGCGCGCGAGAAATTTGCCAGGTGTTGTGCCCGTCTACAATAATTGTTTTCCATCCAAAAGCTTCGGCTCGTTTGGCGTATGTTTTTGTGTCCCATCCCAACATGGTTTCGCCGCGTTGTCCCAGGCGGTTCACATCAAGCAGTGCCACCAGATTATCGAGTTTGTAGTGGGTGGCCAACGCCATTGATTCCCACACCGAACCTTCGGCCATTTCACTGTCCCCAAGCAAAACAAAGGTGCGATAGGATAATTTATCCAGATATTTCGCGTTGATAGCCTCGCCTACTGCTATTCCAATCCCCTGCCCTAACGATCCGGTGGGTGCTTCGGTGTATGGGAAATTCAGTGTTGGATGTCCTTCCAAACGACTACCAAATTGGCGAAGGGTAAGCAATTCTTTTTGATCTACCACTCCAGCTGCAGAGAAAAGTGCGTAAAAAAGTGGTGCGGCGTGTCCTTTGGAAAAAACCAAACGATCATTGTCTACATAGGCCGGATCATCCAGTCGATACCGAAAAAAACCACCAAACATTAATGTGGCCATGAGTTCCACGGCCGAGAGTGATGAAGTAGGGTGTCCACTTCCCGCGGCAGTGGTGGAAGTCAAGATGTCGTAGCGAATACGAGCCGCGAGAGATTTAAGTCGGTTCATTGTTGCTTTTTATAATGTTCAAGATGGTGATATTTTATCACACCTTGACAAAATTACCAAAATATGGTATAAAGCAATGCTTTCTCCAAAAAAGCAACCGCCCGTTAAACGGCTGTTTTAAGATCTTTGACAATCGTTCTACCACGGATAAAGGGAACCGCCCTTTTATCTGTGGTAGAACTTCTACAACAGACCTCGCCTTGTGGTTTACAAGGCACAACTCTAAACGCCATGGAGGCGTCTAGTGAAGCACATTTACTCCTGGGCTCTCGTGCTGTGCGCTGTGCTACTCATGTTCGCCGGTTGTGTGTCGCGCCCCACGGAAGTCGTGGTGCAGACGCCGGCCGCTTCTGTCGCCACGGTCAAGCCTGTCACGCAGCTGTGCGTGAAGGTCGAAGCCAGCGACGGGAAGGTGTTGCCCCGTAAGGTGCAGCTGGACGGGGTCAGCCTCGTCGCGGACTGCGCCGATGTGACTCCGACCCAACCCCACAATATTCACGCGTCCATCCTGTCCGGCTACCAGCCGATCGAGGATGTCGTCGTGGCGATGGAAGAGGGCCGTACTCGCACCATCGAAATCGTCTACCTGGCGATCCCGATCGCAGTGGATCACCCTGTAGTCGATACCTTTGCCACTATCTGCGTGAAAACGCTCGATGGAAACGGCACCCCAGTTTCCACCGTCCACACTCTGGACGGGGTCGAATTCACCACCTGCAAAAAGGTGGGGAATCTTGACCGGGAACACGTGCTTCAGCCCGGCAGTATTGCCGGCTGGATCACTCCGAAGAGTGTTGTGTATGCCGCAAACGAGCTTTCCAACGGGGAAACTCGTGAGGAAATCCTCTCGTACGCGAGCGCTCAACGCTACGTGCGCCTCTCCATCGCCGACCAATTCGGAAACAAGGTGGCCGGTGCCACCTTTGTCTTCGAGGGCAACCGATGGGTGGGCGATGGCAACTCCGGCATCAACTTCAACACCAGCAAGGCCACCAACCTGGTGACCTTCGATCCGCTGGCTGGCTACACGACGCCCGCACCGCTCGACCTGAACACCACCAGCGGTGATCTGGCGAGCGTGGTGTTTTTGCACAGTGGCAGTGTTGCCAATCTGTGCGTTTGGGCCAAGAACGACAATGGTGACGACTTGCCTTCAGCGGGCATCGCCGTTGATGGCAATCGCATCCCCACCTACGAGCACTGTCTCTCGGTGGACGTAGACACAGTGCACGTGGTCAACGGCAACTACGGCGGAGAGTTTTCCATCCCCTCGCCCGTCTGGATCCCCGCTGGGATCCTGAAGCCTGGGGAAGAAATCACGTACAAGGCTTTCCACGACGACGATGTCACGCTCTGCGCGTATACCGTCCCGGTCAATGGAAAGGTGTTCGTCAACGACATCTTCATCGGCTGGGCGTCTGGGGACCGAAAGACCTGCACTACGATTCGTCGCAGTGAGGTGTCCCGTGTCACTTTTGGTGAAGTCGCTGGTGTGCAAACGGCACAGCCGGTCGACGTAGACCCTTCCAAGTTTACCGATGCTTCCCCTACGGCCTTCGGGCTCTACGGGGCTGATAAGAACGCCTTCTTGCACATTTCCGCGGAGATGTTGCCCTTTGCCACTTTCACTGAAGGCAGTGCGTTGGTGGACAACGCCATCGTGCGCTGGAATTATGCGAATCGTGATGTGTATATGGCCGTGGATCCGTCCATGGCTCACACCATCACCTTCCGCGTCCCCACCGACACTATCACTCCGCTTCCGGTTCACATCGGCGTAGGAGAACTGAGTGTCGGCCAGGTGCGTGATGTGATCGGACACTTCCAAAAGGTTCCGTCTCCCAGCGCGGGCGCAACGGTGCGCATTCGGGCGCTGACCCCGTTTGGAAACCGCATGCACTTCCTGGCTTTGAATCAGGAAGATGGGCGGAATATCTTCAATCAGGACGAGTACTACACCCGCATTCCTGCGGGAGACACACTCACTCTCCTTTTCCAGCCAGTCGGCTATCTGCAACCGCCTCCGCCACTGGTCTTGAAAGCCGACAACCTCAGCGTCAACGATGCTGAATACCAGCAAGACTCCAACGAGTGGATTTTCGTGGTGGGCTACCACACCGACGGGCCCGCCGCCAAGGTCTGCATCAAGACTTTCAACGGCAACGGCATTCCGTTGCCCTACACAGTCTCCTTTGACGGCATCAAGTCCTACGACCTCTACGAGGAAGTAGACCAGTGCCACGTTCTCCCGATCGGTATCGATCACATTTTGCAGACCTCCTTCGTCGAAGGTCACAGCTACCCACCATCACGGTTTTTCCCTGCGGGTGTCTGGCAAGGTGGGCAGAACTACAACTACCAAGTGGATTACGTGTTCGAACAGCGCCAGACGCGAGTCTGTATCTCCACCAACAAGGTGGCAGAGCTGTTCTTGGACGGCAAGTCCGCAGGCTGGATCAATCCCGATGCGAACGCCTGTGTCGTTGTGGCCTACACTACGCGACATACCCTTAGCTTCGGCGACATCCAGGGCTTTCAGAAGCCCGCGGACATCATCTACGAACTCGGATCCCTCAAGTGGGGGGAAACGGTCAACGTGCTTGGCACGTACCACTAGCGCCTACCGAGAGGCGCACAACAAAACAGGGGGAGGCTACGGCCTCCCCTCCTTTATTTTTACACCACCCTCTTAAACCCTTGTCAAACCTTTTTTCTTTTGGTATACTGGGTTTATTATTCTCGTAATTTTTTTCTATGAATGGAGCTATGCGCGCACGGCTAAAACATGCCAAAAAGAACACAGCCATCGGCAAAATGGTTCGCAGCCACACCCGAACTCTCAAAGCTAAAATCAAAAAGTAATCCACAGCCCTGGTCTTGACGGAAAGTTTTTTCTGTGGTACTATATATACAGATTGATTCACCCGCTTCTTACCAACGGTGAATCTGATAAAAAAATCCCTCGAGCAATCGAGGGGTTTTTGTTTTCTATTGTATAAAGTTGATGTTAAAACTATACATTCCCATCGTACACACACCGTGCAATACTCCGGTGGCCTGATCGGGCGTGAGCGGAATATCGGTCGTTCCGGTAATGGGTAGAAATTTACGCAATTTGAGTTGCGGTAACAAAAGGGCGGCGGAACAATCCAGGGTGTTTTTGGTCTCCAATCGTAGAATGGTCGGTATTCCAGCTTTGGCGGTAATAACTTTTGGAGCATACCCTTCTTTGACAGTAATAACGATAACCTGTTTCCCCTGCTCAAAAACAGTTTCGCTGCCTGTGCTCGATCCTGCTCCGGTGAAAGAAAAAAGAGCTACAGTTCCAGTGATCAATATCAATATGATGCTCCCAAAAAATATTTTAGCGGATGATGGCATAGGAAAAAATTAAATAAACGCACGCAAGGTGGTAATGGCGCCAAAGAGCGTTACCAAACCAAGCACTACCACGATGAGACCGGCGGCTTTAAAAAATACACTGCGGAAATGTGGGTTTTGCAGATGAGTGGAACCAAACGAAATGAGTATCAACATGGGCAAGGTGCCAAGTGCGAACGACAACATGAGTAAACCACCATGCCAAAAACTGCCCGAGGATAACGCGTAGAGTTGCATGGATTGCGTAAAACCACAGGGCAAAAAGAAAGTACCGGCACCCAACAGAAATGGCGCGATTTTCCCGGTAGCCGACGCGGTGTTGATAATTTTTTTGGACCACGTGGCCGGCAGTGTGAGTGAGCGCACCGACAAAAAAGGCAAGTCTAGCAAGTGTACGCCGAGTAGCACCATCACACTCGCGACCACAATCGTCATGATTGCCAAAGTAACTGGTTCCAGCTGGAGCGATGCCCCTACTCCACCAATTACTCCACCAAGCAGAAAAAATCCGATCAATCGACCGGCGTGAAACAGCCAGATAGGCAGGCTTCCGGATTTTTCTTTGCCATAATTGGCGAACAGTGAAAGCGTGAGCCCGCCCACGACTGCGAGACAAGTAGAAAACGAAGCGATAACACCCACGATGAACGCGGTTGGTGTGGTAACGCTGGTTGGTGTAATAAGCGAGAGTATTCCTAATTTTTGAATCAGCGCGAAAAATAAAATTATCCCCAGCGCCGCAGGCACCGCCATGTACCAGTCACTCGTAGTAGTTGTAGCCAATTCCACTTTTGTCCCGGGAAGTACAAAACGATAACCGTGTTTTTCAACCAGCAAAGTGTAATGCGCGGCCAATGTTTCGTGTTCAATACCCTCTGGAAATTCTCCACTCACCACTGCCCGCCGTCCCACCAAATCAACGCGCACCTCACGCACGTGCTCGGCCTC
>CAYTMT010000039.1:0-884 GCA_964439095.1 uncultured Gammaproteobacteria bacterium
CCTCTATTTTGGAAAAAGAAGAAACCACCCCCGAGGAATGGTGGAATTTTTTTAAGGTCAATGTGCCGGATTTTGAAAACGTGGCTCGAGAAGCATTGGCTGATTACGCCGAAGAAATTCGCACCTCTTTTGTTTCTTAATTTTGACTATATGGTTTTTTCTTCACATGGTGATCAGGAAGACAGCTTTTCATTACAAAAATTTTTAGTACAGACAGGTGGGGTGGAGGAGAAATTGAATATTGTAGGCAGGGCAATGGGGGATCTGGTGGACGAAGCACAAACAGAAGCTGTTCGTAAAAAAATCGGCACCTTGTCTGATGATAATTCCAAATCAAAGTAAGATTAACTTTTCTCAATCCTATGGCACTTTCCAAAACTGAATCGCAAGGCGTTGGCGAAGCTGAGCGCATTGCTGAGTTTAAAAAAATCATTGGTACATTTACCCCGCGTACAGAAGTTGTCTATCATGATAATGGTTGGAAAACAGGTGTTTTGGATGCTGTCCCTGTGGTAATGCCGCTCAACAACGAGATTCGTTTGCGAATTGGTGGTGCAGTGATTGAAGTTCCTCAACCGCCAAAAAGAATAGAGGACTTTACAGGGAGGCATGTGCATCATAAAGGTGAGAATTTTAGTATTGTTTTGGCTCGTGATGGCGCGGGTAATCCGATTCTTACCCCCGACGGTCAGGTGCATTACACCCTTACCGCTCAGGATAGCAGTGGGGCAATAACAAAACAAATTGAACGAGTAAATTTGGAAGTAGTGAAAGCCTTAATCACCGCAGAAACTGCCCACAGTGACGCAGAAGGTTTTTTGGAAAATAATCTTACGCCTGGTGCCACTACTCCGGATACGCGCCTCGCACGTGTAGACGCTATT
>CAYTMT010000039.1:894-7150 GCA_964439095.1 uncultured Gammaproteobacteria bacterium
GCATTCGCCAAAAAGAATTATTAAAAAAAATTGAAAAGTTAAAACAGGTGGTAGCGATTGATTTTTTTAAAGAGTTGGGTAGCGTAGATGAGTGGGCTAATTTTGACGCCGGAAGGGCGGCTAGTTTAAATAAAGAGATAGACAAGCTGAAAGACGAAGCGGATAAGTTAAAAAGAGAACTTGATGAACAATTAACAAAAATCGGCCCTGATTTGGCTAAAAATAGGCTTGAATCTGCAGAAGCACAAGCGAAAGAGAAGGCAATAAAATATTTTACCGAAGAGGTTGTTGGACCAGAAATAAAAGATAGAGTAGAGAAAAAAGAAGCAGCCTATAACAAAACGAGTGATGAGTTCAAAGACTGGGAAAGATTGACAACGGCAATTAAAACTGCTGAAGACGAAGAGAGAAAATTGACGAAAGATAAGAAGGCGAAAGAGCGTTTACGGGCCGCCTCGCAAGATAGGAAAGATTTACAAAATGAAAAACTCAAAAAAGATAGCCCTCTAGAAAAAAGTAAGAAACTAGCAGATGATAATTTGGATGGGGCAAAAGAGGAATTAAAAGAGGCAAAAAAGGAGTGGGACGATGCTAACGCGCCAGGGGCACCCGCGTTAACCAAGGACGAAAAAAAAGCAATTAAAACGAGGGTTGACTCTGCTAAATCAAGCGTTGAAGCTTGTGTAAAAAAAGTTGAAGCTTGTATCGAATCAATTAAAGTAGAAATAAAAATTAGAGATGAAGCGATTTTAGAGGAGAAATCACTTGATCGGGAAATTGCAGAGATTGATGAGGACTTGGGAAAAGTTGTTAGAGAAAAAACAGATTTGACAGCTGATCGTGCTGTAAAATGCCCCAAAGGTGAGCCAAAACAACCCAAAGAAAAAGAACTGCGGGAAGACGAAAAGAGGATGGTTGCTTTTGATAAATGGGACGAAATCAGATATCGCTTGGGTATTGGAGAAAATATTACAGATGTTAGTAGTTTTTCTAAGGATCCGAGTTTTCACCTGCGTTTTTTTGTAGCTGAGGTAAATAAAGAACGTCAAAAAAGAGCTAAAGAAAACGGATTAACAACGGATGATTATCCGCGCAATGTTGCCGGCCATCTTAATCCTGAGTTTGTCCAAGTTACCGCAGAAATTGTTGTTGAGTTCCAAGAAAAATGGGCAAAACCGACTGCGGAGGCAGAATTGTTTAATTTTGAAAAAGAACAGACTGAACTTACGGAATATATAAAAGAGGTCAACGCTCGCGCCACAGGAATGGGTAGAGCTGATTTGGTGGGCGAGGCAGAGAAGGTGGCCAAAGAAATCGAGGCAATACAAAAAACTGACAAAGATGCGGAGACCAAAATGATCGCGGTGTGGAAAAAAGCAGTGGCTTTGGAAACCAAAGTATACGATGCCGAGATTGCCAAAAAAATGCGAGAACCCAAACCAGAGAATACAGAAAAAGAAGGGCTCATGGAAATCCCGAGCAGCTTGATTCGTGAAATGCTGAACACTAAGGAAGGAATAGAGGGTGTTAAAAAAGTAATGGAACTCATTTTTAACGGTGGCGTACCGGCAAAAATTGAAGAGGCCGTAAAGGATTTATTGCCTACGAAACTTAATTCTGGTAATCCAACTCATAGCGGTTGGGCCACCAGACTGCGCGAATTCCATATTACTGATTGGGGCAAATTCCGCAAAATATGGGAAGGAGAAATGGTCGGTAAAATCGCTGCATCGCTAACCGAGCATGCCAAAGCCCAGGTGGAAGCGGAATTGGCAGAGCAAGTAAAAAAACAAGAAGGAATATTTGGAATGACCGGAACAAAATTAGGATCTTGGTTAAAACAGGGTTGGAACTACACCAAGCTCATTGTTCCTAATATGGTGTTGGCCGGTGGTGGTGCATTGCTGGCTGGTGGTGCAGTGGTAGGAATTGCCGCCTTGGCAGCAGTTTCAGCACCAGTTGGGGCGGCGGCAGTGGTTGGTGGTGGTGTGGCAGGATTCATCCGCGGGTGGTGGAATAAAACTGATCGCGCTAAAAAAACACAACAAGAAATTCAAGATACGTACAGAGAACGCCAGGGAGAGTCTTTTGAACATGCTAAAAAAGGGTACGTGGAAGGAAAATTGGGAGCGGGTGGGGATTTTGAATTGAATAATAATAACTATCAAGATGAAATGCTCGATGTGTTTAGCGGTGTGTTGGCACAAGGAATTCGCGAAGGAACTGCCGGGACAGAAGAGGTTAAGTCCGATGATAAATCAATCAGCTTAACCGGTGATGCGCGTCGGTTATACAAACTCACGCTGCGTCGTTTGTCACACGAACAGGGCCAAGACCTGGATGCAAAACAGCGATATGAATTAGCCGCAGCGTTACAAAATATTCACACTCACGGCGATGATCTAGCCAAACTTGCGGCAGAGTACACTGCCCCCGGAGTGTTGGCTGCTATTGATCGTGGTGCACAACAAGCCGGTGGTTGGTATGCCAAAGCCTTGGGTGGTAACGCACAAGGTGGCGCATTAACATCCGGTGGTCTTGGGGCAGTAATCGGTGGGGGAATGGCCTATGCCACAGTGCTTGGTGGTGCTCCAGCCAGATTCTTTGCCGCTGGCGCAATGGCTTTGCCGACTGGTTACGCGGCTGGACGAACAGAGGCTGATCGCTGGGCGTCGCTTGATCGCATGAAAGCTGGCGCGGATGTTTTGAAGATAATGTTGAGTAATGAAGCAAGTGTGTTCCTTCGTGATTTAAAAGCTAATGGATTGTCTAATGATCGCCGAGATGCATATAAAGCTCTAATTGTTGGTTTGCGAGCCGACCTGCGTCATGCCAGCGATCCAAAAAATGCTTTCTCACAGCAAAAAGATTTGGCCGCCCAATTTTCGTCTATTAGTAAAGGCGATCGCAACATCGTGTTTGCCTTGCGTGGTTATCCACTTTTGCGCAAACAAGCAGAAGACGCTGTGTACGAAGCTGAACGCTCCGGATTATTTTTGGAAACAGGGAACACCGTGGGTAAATTTGATAACGTTTTGTCCAAGTTGAAAATTCATGGCGAAGAAATAGCGGCACGAGCTGAAGAAACAATTAATAATGAATTGCCAGGTGAATGGAAGAAAAAAGCACTGAACACTGCTTACTACACCGGCAAAGCTGCGCTTACCGCGTTTGGATTCTCAGTGCTTGGCTATGAAGCTGCGCAGTTGGGGCAGTGGGCAGTCAATGAACATCTTCACCCACACGAAACTGGCGGTGCGTTGCCTCCAGTTGTTCCTCCAGGGACACTGCCACCACCTGTACCAGGCGGTGGAGGGGGTGGGACAGGTCTGAATGGTCATGAAGTTCCTGTTGTTCCTTCAGGGGGTGGCGGAGGCAATGGCACTGGTGGTCATGGGCCAGAAGTTCCCCACGAAATCCCCAACAAACCAGGAGCTGATCTTCCCGAAATTGCTCGCATCCACAAAGGTGACGGCATTGAACATGTTATTCAGCGCCAGTTGCATACCATGAGCAAAGAAAGTTTGGTAGAAAAATTTGGCATGAATGATTTTAAGTCGCAGTCCGCGATTGATCGGTGGATAGAAAACTTTTCTCACAAAATTGCCATTGCCAACGGCAAGGTTACAGTGAGTGGTTCAAACATGCACGAACAGCGGGTTACCTTTGGCAATGGTGAATCGTACTATGTGCTCGGCGAACCAAAAGCTGGATCCACAATTCCTACACTCACAGAAATTCACACCGGCAAAGCTGGCGAATATGGTTTTGATCACTCGATCGGTAATCAGTCGGTTGATAATAGTCATCCGGTGGTTGAAAATCATGATTCAGTTCCAAACCATGCTCCAGAAAATCCTGTTGCTCCTGTGCCGCCCACAGAAGTAGACTTACACCCTGGTCAACATTGGCAAGAAGCTGGAACCGCTAAAGTCCCACCGCGAATAGGTGCTGATGGCACAGTTTTGCCACGGGCTGATGTGCAAACTCCGGCAGGATGGTATGATCGGAATAATAATTTTGTGGAGTCTGGAACTCGGCCGGTTATTGTGCCCAAAATTTCTACTGGCGTTAGTGGAATTGAAAATCAAACTCCTGCTAAAGTTGGTTTGGTAGATGTGCCAAGGTCTACGCCCGCAGTACCACCAGTGGATCACCCTGTCGAACATCCTGTCTCTTCGGGTACTGATCACAAACACGATGCCCACGAAACACTCTCGACCATAGACGATGGAGCGAAAAAAATTCACAACATGGAACCAGCTCCACAAAAAGAATGGGAGCACGTGCCAATCAATCGTCGTGATGTGGGTACATTTGAGCCAAAAGATGCAGACTATGGACCACCCAAAACAATTCCAGGCTATGGCAACAGCGCCTGGCAGGTAAAGGAATGGATTAAAGTGCGCGGCGTTGACGAGCCAGTGGAACGCACATTAGTAATTCGATCTGATGATGGCGCACTCGTGGGGACGCTGAATAACAAAGGGCAGTTGTTGAGTTTGCCACATATTTTGTATAGAAATTTTCCAGTAACATTCGTTATTGGGCCTGATGGTCATCTGCATGCGCAACAATATCTGGATGCGGAAGGTGTGGTGCAGCCGGTCAATCTTGATAGTGATCAATCTGTTCCAGGAAGCAGTCGGCCGTTTTCAGTGGAGGAAGCCGCTCCAGCACCAGCTCCAGTTCCAAAAGCACCAAACTTAGTACCGCCACCAGCTTCCGAACCGACTCATGAGGTGGCTCCTGTTGCTAAAGATTCTTTGGGTACGCCAAGTACAGAGACTATCTCTAGTCATGAGCTTGTGGTAAATCCTAATGGTACAGGCTCTATGAAAATCGGTGATGGTACTTACAAGTTTCATATTGAGCAGTCAGGAAATAGCTCTACTATACGTATTGAAAGTAACGGTGACCTGCGCTCTTTTGCTGAGGGATATTACGATGAAAATAAATTAGATGGAGCAATTCGCGACTATTTCCAGGCCCATCCAGAAAAGTCACCACTGTATGAGACAGTTCCAGGAGAATTGCGGGAAGAACTAGGCAGTCTGTACGTCAAAGGGAAAATTCTAGAATCACTGCACGATCTAGCTCCCGAAAGTTCGTCGTATGAAAAAATGCTGGAAGCAGTAAAAGACGATGCTTCTTTGTTGGGCAAGGCAGAATTGGGAAAAGGATTTAATATAATTGGATTCCTCGACAAATCATTCCCGGGAAAAGACTTAATAGAAGGAAAATAGGGGATGGGGAGGTTGGTGGAGGAACAAACAAAGTCCCGAGCAATCGGGATTTTGTTTTATATTAGCCAAAAAGCAATAATTTGGGGATAATTTTGCCTTTTGGCCCTTGACAAAACTTTCAAAATAGGCTATAGTATTTTATTCCTGCTAGGAATGGCTTAAACAGCCTGGTATTTGGCAGAGGTAATAAAAAAGATTTTCTTTCGTATTACCTGTGGAAGATACCGACGTTCATTACAATTTATGGTTAGGAATCCACCGGGAAGATAGAGGTGTGAAACGAAAACGTATGATATTCAGTAATGATTATTTCTAGATTGTACCTGATTTCACTCTTCTACCTTCCCGATGGAATTGATGTTTGCGAAAGCAAATATCGAGTCTAGCGATGCCGCGTTGTGCGGTAGCGCCCGCTGTCGAAAGCGACTCTTCTAAGTGCACACTCCCCTGCCCGACGCCCGCCGTACGAAGTTGCCCGACGGCAACACCGCCCCCGCCGACGCCCAGGCCATTGCCAACGCCGGTGCCGTCGCTGCTGCCATCGGTGCGGCCACTGCCGAGGCGCAGGCCAAGGTTGAGCTCGCTGCTCAGCCGACCGCTGCCGCCCCTTCCACCGAACCCGCCCCCGCTGAGCCCGACGACGATGATCGTCAGGGTGATGAGGAAGACGCCCCCGAAGCCACCGAGGCTCGGGAGGAGCAGGATGACGACGACGAGGAGCAGCCCGAAGAGGCTGCCGCCCCTGTCGCCGCCACTCCCGCCCCCCCCGCGCCCAAGGTCGCCACGGCCATGGCCCATGCCACCTCCACCGTCAAGGTGGAAGTGAACCAGCCGACGGCGAAGGATGACCCGTGGGTCGTCCAGCAGCTCCTGGAGGAGATCAAGGTTCAGAAGGCGGCCAAGGATGCCGCCGTCAAGAAGGCCGAAGAATCCTTCCAGGGGTGGGTGAAGGATCGGGTGGCTGAATACGCCGCCGCCAACAATCCGCCCCCGCCCCCTCCCAAGAAGGG
>CAYTMT010000040.1:0-7012 GCA_964439095.1 uncultured Gammaproteobacteria bacterium
ATGATTAAAGCAGATAAAGTAACGAGATTATCTCCTGTTACTTTAGTAAAAAATAGTGCCAACGTTGGTTTTGATGTTGGGCATAACCAAGCATGGTATTTGGGTACCAGAAAAAATTCTCACCGGCTCATTCTTAATCAGGACGTGGTATTTGGCCCAAAGTGCCTGGAGGAATTGGTGGGGGTTATTGGGCAAGCGCCACGCTTAGGGGCTGCAGGTCCACTTTTATTGCGTTTTGATCGGGAGCGGGTGGATAGTCTTGGGCTTCAGTTGTTGGGGAATCGGCGGGTAATAGATCAAGAAGGAGGGCAGTACTGGTCGGAGGTTAGTGCTCATTATACCCAGCCAACAAAAGTGTTTGGTATATCTGGTGCATGTCTGTTATTGTCTGTAGAAGCAGTAGAGAATGTGTTGTTAAAAAACGGTACGGTGTTTGACGAGCGCTACGTTATGTATAAAGAAGACGTTGATTTGGCGTGGCGTTTAGAGCGGGCTGGATTTGATTCATATGTGGTGCCGTCTGCGGTGGCGTTTCATGCTCGCAGTGCCGCACCAGGAGTGGGGATGGGGGATCGGGCCACACTACAGAATCAGCAAACAAAATCGTTTCGTATTCGGTACCAGAGTTATCGTAATCATTTGTTTACGTTGATAAAAAACGAATCCGGGATCGGTTTTTTATTTCATGCTCCACAAATAGTGTGGTTTGAATTTAAAAAATTGGTGTACTGTTTTTTGTTTGATCGCGGTTTACTCAGAGCTTGGAAAGAAATTGTTCAGTGTTGGCCGGATTTGATTGCTGAGCGGCGCCATTTGCATAAAAAATATGTACGATCTTAATATCGTTCTCCTTAATTATTTTACCAAAGCCGACATTCTTACTGCGGTTGCTTCGGTTGTGGCGGATATACACGACTGTTCATATCAGGTGGTGATTACCGTTACTGATAATTCGGAAAACAAAGAAAATCTACGAGAAGATTTAGCAGCGCGATTTCCGATGGTGCGCTATATTGATTGTGGGTTGAATCAAGGGTTTGGTAAGGGGAATACGATCGGTTTTTTATCAACGCCAGCGCGTTATTATTTTGCACTCAATCGCGATACAGAAATTCCCGAACATTCTCGAACAATTGAGCGAATTATTCGTTTTTTAGACGATCATCCCGAAATTGGTGCGCTAGGACCAAAATTGGTCAATATGGACGGCACATTACAGCATTCGTGTTATCGGTTTGATTTAATGTCGCTCTTAGTAAAACCTTTTCGTCATCTCAATTGGGATGGAAAGCTGAGTGTGGTCAAGCGTCATGTTGATCGGTTGCTCATGAAAGATTTTGACCACAACGAAACACGCCCTGTTGATTGGGTGCTCGGGGCAGCAATTGTCGTCAGGGCCGCCGCGATTGAAAAAGTTGGCTGGTTTGATGAACGCTATTTTATGTATATGGAAGATTGCGATTGGTGTCGTACGCTCTGGGAACACGGGTTTCCCGTTTACTATGTGCACGATATTGTAATTCGTCATGCGCATACGCGTGAATCATCAAAAGTTCCGGGTATTGTGAAGGCGCTGATAAAAAATAAATTAGCGCGTATCCATCTGCTCAGTTGGTGTAAATACATGTTCAAATGGCGAGGTACATTTCGTTTTTATACGTAGGCTATGGCTACCACTCCGCGTATTGCTATTATTTATCTGTCATTTCATGCTGAGCCATATATGGAGCGGGCAGTTGAAGCATGGAGTGCATTGAATTATCCCCGTGAGTCGTTGGCGGTGGTGATTGTGGATAATACCCATCCAACGTTTGGGTCGTCAGTTTCATCATGGGAAGCAGTTTTAGCAAAGTACGGGACGCGTTTGCCCAACACTGTTGTTTTGCCACAAACAGAGAATGCTGGTTTTACTCGTGGCACCAACGTGGGAATTGTGTGGGCGTTAGCGCAGGAATTTGATTATATTTATCTTCATAACCAAGATGGTTTTATGGCGCCAAACGCGCTTCAACCACTGGTTGCTGCTTTCGTTCAGGATCCTACTGTTGGCGTTGCCCAGTCGCTTATTCTGCTGGCGTACGCCCCGACATTGATTAACTCGGCTGGAAATGCGTTGCATTTTTTGGGATTTGGTTATTGCGCCAAACTTCGTCGGCCAATAGATGAGGCTGGAAAAAATCCGTTTGAAATTGATTACGCGAGTGGGGCGGGAATGTTGCTTTCGGCAGAAGTGGTGAAAAAATACGGAGCGTTGGACGATGATTTTTTTCTGTATCATGAGGATTTGGAATATTCTCTACGCGTACGTTCGGTGGGTAAGCGAATAGTGTGTGTTCCGGGATCAGTTTTTTTTCATGACTACGCTTTTTCTCGTAATTTACAGAAATGGTATTACATGGAGCGTAATCGGTGGGCTGTGCTCTTGATGTATTTTCGTTGGCGCACGCTCTTGCTTTTAGTGCCAGCATTACTGGTAGCCGAGATTGGAATTTTGTTGACCGCTGCTATTTTTGGTTGGCTCCCACACAAGCTACACGCCTACGGATAGTGGTTGCATAGAGAAAGTTGGAGTAGGTGGGTTAAAAAAAGACAAATTATGCAAGTTCGTCGTGTGGTTGACGATCGTTTTTTTCTCAGTCATACTGTTTCTAGTATCTGTGTAGATGGGCTTACCTCAGATTTTTTTGCTCTGCGATATTTGATTAATCCGGTGCTCTATATGTACAAAACGGTTTTAATTTTTTTGACCACCTGGTAGGTGAGTAGTAATGTATGGCTGTAATTCGTAAAGCAATTTTAACTGGCGGCGGTTTGGCAACGCGACTTCGTCCGGTTACTGCCACGCTCAACAAGCATCTTATTCCGTTGGCTAATAAGCCGATGATTCAACATGCGATTGAAAAAGTGTGCGAGGTGGGAGTGCGGGAGATTTTTATTAATACCAACCCCGGTGACACACAGCTGGAGAAAGCTCTTGGCAATGGCGATCGTTTTGGTGTTTCAATTACTTATTTTGAACAAACAGGTGGTCCGCAAGGAATTGCACATGTGGTTAAGTGTGCCGAAAAATTTGTAGGTGATGAGCCGTTCATGTTTTATCTGTCCGACAATATCATTCTTGGTTCGTTGCAACCATTTTTTAATGAGTTTGAGCAAAACGATTTGGATTGCATGTTGGCACTTTCGGAAGTTGCTGATCCACGGCATTTGGGTGTGGCTAAATTTAACGAGCGGGGAGTGTTGACGGAAATAGTTGAGAAGCCAGAACGTCCGCCTAGTAATTTGGCAGTAACCGGTATTTATCTTTATAACAAAAACTTTTTTACGGCTTTTGATCATATTCAGAAATCACCTCGTGGAGAATATGAAATTTCGGACATTCATACGTATTTTTTGAAGCAGGGGTATAAAGTTGGGTATAAAGAAATAACCGGATGGTGGAAAGATACAGGAAAACCAGATGATTTAATTATTGCCAATCGTTTGCTTCTGGACGAATTACCGGACAGTGCGTTTGGGGATGAGCGTGTGGCCGTCGATCCGACAGCGATTGTTGATAGCTCTAGTGTGTTGGTGGGGCCGGTGATTATTGGACCAGGTGCACATATTATTGGCGCCAATGTCGGCCCCTATGTGACAGTTGGTGCGGGGAGCAGAATAGAAGGGGGAAGTGTACAAAATTCCATTATTTTAGAGAAGTGCGTTTTGAGCCGTGCTGGCGATATTGAGGGTAGTATTATTGGGAATAACGCCGTTATTAGACAAGCATCGGCTGCCCGTCGGCTTATTTTGGGAGAGAACACGTTGGCAGAAATTTAGTTTGTTATTAATCTTGCCAAAAGAGCTGGATAATGGTATTGTGGTGCCATTATCATTCGGGCTGTAGCGCAGTTGGTAGCGCGCATGGTTCGGGACTATGAGGTCGCGGGTTCGAACCCCGCCAGCCCGACGAACAAAGTGAGAAGGGGTGGAGTGACACACTTGGGTGTGTCACGGTGGGGTGAGAACGCCGGAGCCATGTCTTCGGAGCCAGTGGGCGACGAAGACGGCGAGGCGGTGGCCAGGCCGAGTGAGCGGAAGCGAACGAGAGCCGCGGCCGAACCCCGCCAGCCCGACGAACGATATTTTTTTATTACAAACCGGGCTATAGCGCAGTTGGTAGCGCGCTTGCATGGGGTGCAAGAGGCCGTGGGTTCAAGTCCCGCTAGCCCGACAATTTTTTACTCATGAGCCAGTCTACATTTTTTGCATCTGTTGCCTTGGTGGCAGAACAAACAAAAATTCCTGCCTATGTGGTGGGTGGTTTTGTGCGTGATTTGGTGATGGGGCGAGGAGATCGAAAAGACATTGATATTGTGGTCGTTGGGAGTGGAATCGCTTTTGCTGAGGCCTTTGATGCCGAAATGAAACAGGTGGGAAGCTTGGTGTTGTTTCCTGATTTTGATACGGCCCGCTATGTAATTGAAGATAGTGGTGAGCAGACAATTTTAGAATTTGCTGGCGCTCGAAGTGAAGCCTATCACGCGACGTCGCGTAAGCCACAGGTGGTGGCAGCTACACTAGAACAAGATTTGTCTCGGCGCGATTTTACCGTGAATGCGATGGCGGTGAGTGTTGATGATCTGATTGCGTTTGAACATGGCGGGAAAGAAATAGTGCCACATATTATCGATCCATTTCACGGTCAAGCAGACATTGAAGAAAAAATTTTACGCACCCCTCTTGATCCGGTGCAAACTTTTAGCGATGACCCGCTGCGCATGCTTCGTGCCATCCGTTTTGCTGGGCAGCTTAGTTTTGGAATTCATTCCGAAGCGTTGCAAGCTATTTTTGCCGAACGAGAGCGCCTCCGTATTATTTCTGCCGAGCGCATTAATGAAGAGTTGATGAAAATGATGGCGTTGCCAGCGCCTTCGGTGTGTTTATTCCTTCTTTTTCAGACACATCTCTTGGATATTATTCTTCCCGAAGTCTCAAATTTAGACGGGGTAGAAGAAATTTTTGGTCACCAACACAAAAATAACCTTACTCACACTTTTAAAGTGGTAGATAATGTGGCCGAACGTTCTCCAAAACCACTTTTGCGTTTGGCTGGACTGTTGCATGATATTGGTAAACCAGCCACCAAAAAATTTGTCCCTCATATTGGTTGGACATTTCACCAACATGATCATGTGGGTAAGAAAATGATTTTTCAGATGAGTAAACGGTTGAAATGGGCTAAAAAAGATACCGACTACTTGGCCAAATTAGTTCGGTGGCATTTGCAGCCGATTAGTTTAATGGATGACGGCATTACTGATTCTGCTGTGCGGCGGTTGGTGGTGAGTTTGGGTGAGGAGTTAGATGACTTGCTCATTTTGGGAGAAAGCGATATCACCACCGGAAATCCCCACAAAAAAGAACATCGTCTTAAAAATTACCAACACTTAAAAACAAAAATTATAGAAGTAACCGAAAAAGACAAGCTGCGTGCGTTCCAGTCGCCACTCCGAGGCGAAGAAATTATGCAGCTGGCCGGCTTGCGTCCAGGACCAACAACGGGAAAAATTAAGTCCGCGATCGAGGAGGCTATCCTTGAGGGTGAGATTCCTAACGACCACGAAGCGGCTCGCGGGTATTTTGATAAAATTAAAGAAGAGTTCATAAAAGCAGCCGCTCCTTGGGAGCGCGGTGAAGTTCCTCGAGGATAGGGTCTGGGCTAGTAATTTAATGGTTTTTGTGCTAAGATAAGGTCATATCTTTAATTTTTACTGTATGTCTTTTTTTTCTTCCCTGTTTTCCGGTAAACGAAAATATTTTACGTTAGGCGGTATTGTAATTGTGTTTGTGGTTGGCTATATGGTTTTTGGTAGAAGCGCCCCCAAAGTGACCTATGAATTTGTGGCTGTACAAAAAGGTACACTAACACAAACGGTGGAAGCAACTGGTAAATTACAATCGGCTACTGATTTATCCCTTCGATTTGAAACAAATGGCACCTTGTCAACTGTATCAGTCAAAGAAGGAGATTTTGTAAAACAAGGGACTCTATTGGCTACGCTTCGCGCTGCAGAGTTAGGTGCTGCGGTGGCTCAGGCTCGTGCGGCCCTTAACCAGAAGATTGCTGGAGCTACGGATAGTGAAATTGGTGCTACCCGGGCAGCAATGGATTCTACTGCTGCTGACTTGGAAAAAACTAAGGTAGACGTGCAAAACAGTATTTATGTAGCTCAGGCAGCTGTAGAAACAGCCAAAAATAACCTTAAATTGGCTGAAGGAGCCGAAAAAAGCCAGATTGTGAACAGTGCTTACGAAAACACAGTGGCGATTATTCAATCATCCCTCTCCAAGATGGATGACGGTCTTACTCAGGCAGATAATGTTTTAGGGGTAGATAATAATTTGGCAATCTCTAGTTTTGAGTCATATTTGTCCTCGCTGGATACTACCAAGCTGATCTCTGCTCGCTCCACCTATCGCGAGGCGAAAGATTTGCGCGCTCGAGCACGAATGTTGGCCACTGTTTTAACCACAGGAAGTTTGCATACTGATGTTGATGCTGCTCTAGTCGCAATCGAAGCCGCACTCGCTCGAGTTAACGTTCTCTTATTACAGTCCGCTGATGTGTTAGTGAACACTCCGCCAGTAGGTTCTTTGACTCAGACCATACTTGATGGCAAAAAGACCGTTATAGAAGGTTCACGCATAGCGGTAGCCGCCCAGTATGCTATCGTTATCGCTCAAAAACAGGTGATTAACGATGCGAAGAATAGTTTTCAAACTTATTCAATTGCTTTTGCTAAAGCCTCACAGGATTTATTGTCCATCAAAGCGGCAGCGGCGAGTACTATTGCGATTAAGGAAGCGTTATTTAAACAAGCCGAGGCCAACTATACAAGCAGGACTACTCCTCCGCGCGCTGTTGATTTGGCTCCACTCCAAGCCTCATTGGCTCAAGCTGAAGCTAACTATGACAAAGCGATCATTCGTGCTCCGATTGATGGTGTAGTTACAAAGATTAATAAAAAAC
>CAYTMT010000041.1:0-6898 GCA_964439095.1 uncultured Gammaproteobacteria bacterium
ATCCAAGGTCATTTGTTCTGATTTTTTTCTTAAGTCCTCTAATTCTTTTAGTGTTGCTGCGGCAACTTCTTTGTTGGAGAACCCTTTTAAGTATTTCAAAACGCCGTTAAAAGTCACCTCCTTTATTTTTTTAATTTTAGATTCTTGTTGCAAGGTTTGTTCTAGTTCGGTTCTTTTTGCTTCGGTTGCTGGTGCTGCTGTCGGTAGTTCGGGGGAAGGGCTTTCTTCGCCAAACCACGCTCTTTCTGCTTCGTCGGAATCAATTTTTTGACCAACCATGTTTGGTGGATTTTCATCATCTACAAGAAATTTCTTCCCATGAATATTTTCTGATTCCGTCCACAGCGCCCTCCTTCTTCCTCTGGGTTCAATCGTGGATGCTCTTCGGTGAAGAACATTTTGTGGGAGGCCACCACTGGGTGAAGGTAGAGGAGTAATTTGGACATTATTTGTTCGTGGTTGTCGTTGGGGAGCTGAAGCTGGAGCAAGTGGTTGTGGGGCTGAAGCTGGAACAGGGGAAGATCCTGTGGTACCAGTATTAATTTTTTTAATCGCGTTATTCACGAGAGATTCCAATTGTACTGGGGCGGCGGTAACTTCTGGTACAACTGAATCAAAATCTTCGGCTGCTTTGACTTTGTTTTGTAAATTTTTCTTAAAATCAGCCACCAGTTTTTTTAAAGCAGCTTTTGTTTCTGTGGATGCGTCAGAAAGATTATCGATTAGTTTGTTAGTAGTTTTTTCAATTTCAGTAAGATGTTGGTCGATAGCATCGCTTGTTTCGTTAATATATGCCGCTGATTCGGCGATTTTACTCTGACCACCGAATAGGCGACGCAAACTAAACGTCGCTGGTTTTTTGGGGAGCGTTAATGGGTTGATGAGTGCGTCTAGACTAATGGTGTTTAATTTGTTTGCTGGGCGTGTTTCGGTGATATTGGAAGCCGGGGGTTTGGTTTCTGCGCCTGGTTTGGCAACAGCTGGATTTGCTGGTGCCTCGACTGCAGCAGGATTTTCAATTCTCTGATTTGGTCGAAAATTTTTACCTTTTGGATCAGCTAGTTCAAGTGGTGCGTCTGTGGCAGCGCTTTCTGGTGGGGCGATAGGAGCCGCCACAGCTTCTTGGTGGGCAGTCTGGATTGTTGCTGGTGCTTCTCGTGCTACAGTCGCAGCTAAAGATGGTGCCTCCGGTTGTGCTTGTCGAGGATTTATTTGTGAAGGAATCAGTTTTCGCCAAGCAGCTGCCCGTGCATCGACTAGTTGTTTTTCTGAGTCTAGGGATAGTCCTAGCTGTTGTTTAGCGGCAGCTTGTACTTCGGCTGTTTCTGCTTGTAAACTTTGTAGTTGTAAGGTGGTTGACTCAACTAGCGCAGGTGTTATTTCTCCGTGTGAACCAAGGTCATTCAATGTCTGCGTGCTGTTGTCAAGAGCTTTTAGAGCCGCTGATCCTTTGCTGTCTATCATTTGGGAAGCTCTTTGATAAAGTTCTGCCGCAAGGACTTCCAATTCTTGGTCTGTTAGATTTTTAAATTCTTCTTGGTTTTTTAAATATGCCCGCAACTCTTGTTGAAGATTTTTAGTGTCCAGATTTTTGTCTTGGTTTGGTGGTTTTACCGCCTCTGGTCCTTTTTGCACTCCTTCTGGTGATTTATTAACTGCGGCTGTGTCTGACATAGAATATAAAATTACAGCGATTTTATTTTTTCGCGTAGAGAAGTTATTTTTTGTTTTTGTGATTCTAGGAGTGCGTGTTCAACCACCTTACTTGCCTGCTGTTTAATGCGCTCGAGTTCGGTGTCGAGGGTGGTAAGGGTTTCGTCGAGTTCGGTCAGGATTGTTTTAAATTTTTGTTGGTTGATTTCCATAGGGAATAGCGTATACCCCTAAAAATATAGGGTAGATATAGTTGTATCATACCACTATTTTCCTGTACTGCCAAAATTACCGGTGCCACGTTCGGAGTCGGAGAGGTCGTTGACTTCGGTGATTGCTCCAATAGCCACCGGAAACAGAACTAATTGGGCAATTTTATGCCCTTTTTTAATTTCGTACGGTTCGCTGCCTAGGTTGATTAGGTTTACATTGTATTCACCGCGGTAGCCAGCATCGAACACTCCACCCATCACGTGTACACCCCCATTTTTAGGGAGGGAGCTTTTGTCTTTAACGATTGCGGCATAACCAGAGGGGAATTCCATAGCAAAACCAACAAAAAAAATATGTCGTTCGCCAGGGGCAAGTGCGTAGTCTTCCAGGCTAAATAAATCTAAACCCACATCACCCGGATGGGCATAGGTGGGGAGAATAGCGTCAGGGTGGAGTCGTTTAACGTGTACGGGTAGCTCCATAGGTGTGTAGTAGAGTGTCCAGCGCCAGGTACAACTCGGGGAGTGTTCCATTGTTGGAGATGGCGGCCTCGGCCTTGTTCATGGCATCGCGCACTTGGGCTTCGGACTCCTGGCTTCCTTCGGCCACAAATTGCTCCCAGGTTTTGGTGCTATCATCGGGGTTTTCGTGGCGATTTTTGAGGCGTTCGAAGCGGGTTTTGGGGTCGGTATCAATGGCAATCAAATGAAATCCGGGCACATTTTGCAAATGAGTAACGTCGCTGAGTCGGCGCACGCCTTCGGTGATGATAATAGAGTGGTTTGAGGCTGATACTTCGGCAGCCAGAGCGCGGGAGAGTAGGTCTTCGCCAAAATTTTGACGCAAGATGGTGGATAGGAGTTGCATGTTGGCGCGGGTTGGTTCCACATGCATGCGAGCTACAATATCACGGAGCATATCCGAAAAACGGAACGACACCGCGCCGTATGTTTGTTTAATGTATTCACTAGCTGTAGATTTTCCGGTAGCAATTTCGCCTACAATGCCGATGATAATATGATCCATAGGATTAGGAGTTTGTTGGTTGAAATTGTCGGCAGGGAATTCCAGCGGCATCAAACAGGCGACGGGCGGCGATAAAGGCTGGCACGTCGCGATATTTGTCGCTGGCAAAAACTACTTCGGTAATACCATTTTGGATGATTGTTTTGGCACATTCATTGCAGGGGAACAGGGTGGAGTAGAGAATACAGCCGTTGACGCTGCTGTTGGCATTGTAGATGGCGTTTTCTTCGGCGTGGCAGACGTAGGCATATTTGGTGTCCAAAAAATCACCCTCACGATCCCAAGGGAATTTGTCGCTGTCAATGCCGCGCGGGAATCCGTTGTAGCCGAGGCCAATTACCACGTGGTTTTTGCTGACAATAACAGAACCAGCTTGGGTGGATGGGTCTTTGGAGCGTTCGGCAATCAGGTGCGCCATGCGCATCAAACATTCGTCCCAAGAAATGGGATTAGATCGAGCGGGAGTCATATGTGGTTATTGTACCAAAGGATGCGTGCGCTGGAAAGAGCTAGGGGGCAGGGGGAGTTTGTTTGGTGGATTGGAAGAGTGACCAGGCAGCCAGAGTGAGACTATTCCAAATTTGATGTTCGCGGATAAGTTCGGGAATTTTTTGGATGGGGATAGTAAGACTACGTTGAATTTCTGGATCCCTGCCTGCTGGTTGGCGTTTAGACTCTGTTAGTTCTGAGGCGACAAATACGTAGCCTGTATTTTTAAACACACCTGGAGCAGTCTCAAAAGTGCCGATGAGGGTTAATTTGTTAGTATTTATTCCAAGCTCTTCTGCCAATTCTCGTCGTGCTGCTACTTCGGGGGTTTCATGTTCAAAAATCCAGCCAGCAGGAAATTCAATGCCATTATTTTCTTTAAGGTATCGATAGTTTTCTATAAGCATGAGATGGTCTGGCGAAAGGAGAGGGATGATAATGACATGCCCCAAGTTTACTGCTTCGCCGTAGTAGTAAATACCCGTTGATCCGTCGGGGCGCTCGAAGGTATCGCTACAATAATTCCACCACGGGTTAGAGTGGATGATAATTTTTTTGACGCGTCGCCACAAGGTGATCATATGAGTTCAGTGCGATGGCGTTTGACTTCTTCAATGATGGTGCTGGCCACGCGGATGCTGTATGACGGACGGAGTCCAAAGCTTGTTTCTTTGCATAGCACAATCCCATCAACATCATCAAGAACGATATTAGTTACGTCGAGGATGTCTGATTTTGCAGGAATGTAATTTTCGATAGTACTTTCTAAAATTTGGGTAGAAACAAAAATTGGTTTTTTTGCTTTTTTTGCTTCACGGGTCAATATTTTTTGGGTAATACCTAGTTTTTCATAGGGCATATTAACACCCAGTTTTCCTCGGTCAATAATTATAGAGTGGTATCCGGCATCAGCACAGATTTTGTGGATTTTTTTTACCGCTTCTTCGCTGGTTATCTTCATGGTAATTTTGCTTTCGGGAAGTTCTGTTTTGAGGATTTGTTTCATTTTGGTATTAATTTCTTCGGTCAGGTAGGGGACAGCAATATAGTTTGGAGAAATTGTTTTAATAGCGGAAATACTTTTTTGTACAGCAGAGGTGTATTTTTCTTCGTCGATAACAATGTTAATACTTCGTGTTTCGTAGATAGCACCGCTGTTAAGTGCTCGTACGCGGATTGTTTCTGGGTCAAGAATTTCAATAACCTGGACCATTATTTCGCCATTGCCAATAATTATGGTTTGGTCGAGCTGTACTTCTTCCCCTAATTTTTCGGTTTCGATGGGGATAAATTGGGTAGAATCAGGTGAAGAATGATTTGTGCGAAAAATAAGTTCACTTCCTTCTTGAACGGGGATTGTTTTTCCAGGAAACTCGCCAATGCGTGTTTTGTTGCTAGGAAAATCAATCATGATTTTTACTTTGGCGTTGAGGTCGGTGATAATTTGTTGGGCCAATAAAATTTGTTGTTTTTTTTCTTCGGTGATTTCGTAACCCAAACTAAAACGAAGCACGTTAGCACCTGCCAGCACCATTTTGGTGATGCTTTCTTCCTTGGTGGAGTTTGGCCCTACGGTAGCAAAAATGATCATAGGTTTAAAAAACGCCTCTCGTGGGGAGAGGCGTTTTTAATTAGTTGTTTTGAATTTTGATTGCCGGCCCCATGGTGCTGCAGATGATAAGTTGTTTGATAAATACCCCCTTAGCGGATGATGGTTTGGCTTTGCGGAGTGTGTCCATAAAGGCCAAGAAGTTTTCTTTGAGTTGGTCGGCAGAGAAACTCACCTTGCCAATAGATTGGTGCAGGTTAGAGGTGTCGTCGTTTTTGAAAGTGACTTTACCTTTTTTTAATTCCTCAATCATTTTTTTAATGTTTGGTCCCACGGTTTCTGTTTTTGGATTAGGCATTAAACCTTTGGGGCCAAGAATTTTGGCCACGGCTGCCAACTTGGACATCATGTCAGGAGTGGTAACCGCTACTTCAAATTCAATTTTACCTGTATCTTTAATTTTTTTAATATCTTCTTCACCGTAGATGAAATCAGCACCAGCTTCTTTTGCTTCTTTTTCTTTTTCAGAGTTGACAAAAGCAGCCACTTTTTTGGTTTTGCCCGTACCGTGCGGTAATACCACGGTGGCACGAATTTGTTGTTCGCCTTTTTTTGGATCAATACCCAATTTGGCGTGTACCTCTACTGCGGCGTCAAATTTTACGCCAGAAGTTTCTTTAATGAGCACAAGAGCTTCGTCGATAGTGTACACTTTGGCACTGTCGATTTTTGCTTTGGCCGCGTCGAGACGTTTAGACATACGAATTCCTTTTCGCAAAGGAATTCGCTTCGAAACCTGTCGAACAGGCTGAGAAGGATTCCGTTGCTAGTTACGTGGTACAAGCCCCCGAGGGTTCGGGGTCCCACATGATTTATGCCAGTAATATACAAAAAAGTTAGGTTTTTGTCAAGGGTTTATGGTCGGAAAAAGTTCAATAAAAAGAAATGCCGCCCCCCGAGAATTCGGGGGACGGCGTGGTTAGCCCCATGACACCATCTCAACGCCAAGGGGCGCTTTGAACAGGTGAAGGGCCACGATCGGCAGAGGGCACGTCTTCGGTTCGTGAACGAAGACGATCTTGGTGCCTTCAGTGTCTGCTCCGCGCAGATCTTCGGGTTGGGCGAAGAGGTTCGCCTGCCGCAAGGTCCAGAGGGAAGCGCCAACGAAGTTCGCGTAGCGGATGCTGGTGTAGTGGAAGCTTGCTTCTTCGAACGTGGCTTGGCGGAAGTATCCACCGTTCAGTGTAGCGTAGGAGAGCTTGGAGCGGAAGAATCGAGCTTCAACGGCTTGCACGTTGGCCAGGTTGGCACAGCGCAGGTCGGCCAGGGTGAGGTCGGCTCCGGACAAGTCAGCTTCGCGCAAGTCAGCTCCGCGTAGGCAGGTGTGGCGCAAGTCTTGGTCGCGCAAGTCAGCTCCGCGTAGGTCACAGTGGACCAGGTTTCTGCCCCGGTAGTCCTGCTTGAGGGGGCGGGTGGTCACTTTGGTCAAAAACTCTATCATGAGCGTATCCTCGTGGTTTGGGGTATAGTTTTTCTCTGGGGTAAGCAGAGAGGTGGAAAGAGCATCAAGTCCGTTTTCGCGGTCTTGCCAAAATATGTGGGTAGACATACTTTGGCCAGGCCGTGATATATAAAAAAGAGGCCATCCAGTTGGGATGGTCTCTTCGTTGGTTTATTGTAAGGCTTTGGGTTATTTTCCGCAATCGCATCCAGTGCCACAGCCACCATTGAAGTTACTCATCCCATGGACATGTGCCATGCGCAAAGTGACGCGCAAGACAGCAATACCTGGTTTAAAGGTATTGTACTTGCACATAATAATTTGTTGGGAAGACTGTTGCATAATTATTAATAGTAGCACACCGCTATTTTCCGTCAACAAGATTTATCCACACCCCTCCATCGCTCCGGCGTTCGATTCCTTTGGACAACACAAACTATTGTGTTGTCCACCCCTCCGCTTCGCTC
>CAYTMT010000042.1:0-6871 GCA_964439095.1 uncultured Gammaproteobacteria bacterium
ATATGCTCTATGAGCTCCAAAAATAGTTTGGCGATCGCACTTGTGGCGATTTTTTGTTTATGGGGACTTTATCTTTTTAATTGACCAAGGCCCTCCTTTGTTTTATAGCAATATTCCACCCTTCAAGAGCCTCTTTGGTTGGTAAAAAATAGCACTCTGGTTTCGCTATTATTCCTCGAATTTGATCTCTTTAGTGTAATTATTCTCTCGGTATACATCATTAAAATTTTGACCTATAACAACATTCCAATCTTCAAGATCCTCTTTAGTTGGTGAAAAATAGCACTCTGGTTTCGTCATTATTCCTTGAATTTCATCTTTTTCAAGTACTAACTCACAAACCCTGCAGAAGGCATATTCGTAAGTATTTGTTGAATATTCATCAGGACCCTCGTACTCAGCCTCCACACCTGCAATAAAATCCATTGTGTTATTATGGCATGCCGGACAGACTAAACTACCCCCTAGCTTTACCTCGTTTCGCTCTATGGGGTGTGCTGTGGTTTTAAGTTCTTCTAACTTTTTTGCCGGCAATTTCTCTGCTCTTTTTCTATGCTTCAGCACCACTCTTACCAAATTTGCTTCGTATGTACTGTGCGCCACAAAAGCAATTTTTTCTACTTCTTGCCACAAATGATCTTTTACATCGACATATTCTTTGATAAACGGGAATATGTTTTTTGTCAGAAGTATAGCGATTTTATTTTCCTCAAGAACGACGCACTCGGCTGAATGTACTATTTTATTACGCAGATTAAAATAGCTTCGTAGTCGCGTTAAATACTTTTCTACATTGTAAAATTTTGCAAAACGATCTAATAGAACAGTAATTGGTGCTGATTTGATATCAGAAGTTTCTATTGCTGTTCGACTTATCAACTCCTTTTTTTTACCACTGATCAACGCCACGTTTATAGGGTCAATACTATCGAGAATGAGTACAGGATTAATTTCCTTGAGTCCATTTTTTATAATAGATTCTATAAGAATACTTGTTAAAATCAATGTTTCAAGTAAAATAAAAACGCTTGTAGGTGCGGGCATGCTGGTGAAGTTCATTAGAACCCGCTCGAACATTCTTCCCATTGTTAAATCCTCATGCTCAACGCTAAGCATGAGAGCTGAGCTAAGCTTAACTGTCTTGGCCATAGGTGACTTACTTACCTTATTCAACGGTTTTAATCTATCATTTTTAAATAAAAAGACTACCTGTATATTAAATTTTATTTGTAGTCTCTATTGAAGCGGCTTTGAAAAGTGAATATTCGGAAAATGTGACACCCGAAGATGTTTGATTACGGCTGAGTTGTTTCAGTAGTTGGCTTTTCTTGATTGTTGATGGTTGCTCGGCCCAAACGAAGCATTAATACATGTTCGATATCTGTTAACTCCTTCTCAAGTTCTTCAAGATTATCCAGCAAACTAACAGCTGGATCTTTAGGGGATGTGTTTTCAGCGTCCTTAACAACATCCTGCAAGGAAAGTTTTAAATTAGCAAGGCGTTGACTAAGTGGCGGATGAGTATCAGTTGGGTGAATTGGGCCTTCTTCTGCAACATTACCTAAGGCTTCTGCTTTTTCCATCTTTTCTACAATCTCCGCAAAAAGAGAACTAGCATTTATTATCTGCTTACCTTCGCCAAGCGCGCGCTGCATACCATTTTTGATAGCATCCCATGCAGCTGAAAAGGCATTTAGTTTTACCAAAGCAATTGCCAGGTTTCGTGTACCTTCGATTTTCGTTGCTTCGCTATCTGCTGCTACCTCTCTTTCTCTGCTAATTTCCTTTTCACTGTCAGAAAAAGAGTTTAAAAAATAGGAAAGAGTCATAAACGCGGGCAACAAAACCATTTGACCAGCACCACCATTATCCGAAAAACCTTCTGAAATATTTACTAAACCCTGCGTCGCCCCTCTGTAGATTGGATAAAATTTTCGGCTAAACCGTGTATCTAAGCCTTTATAGTGCGCAAGTTCATGGCCAAGCACCGCCTTCACTTCATCTACACTAAGAATTCTGCAAAGCGGAATGGAAACATACATCGTTTTACCTTTTAGCTTGCCATCCAGGCAAGTTACATTAGCTTCAGTTACGTAAAAATTTGGTTCTAACCCAGCTACAATTGCATCTGGTTTTTCAGCTCCCATTTGCTTTGCTAAATCAGTAACAAACTTCCAAATTGTCGGATATTTTTGTGAATCTAAATTTTTACCCAAAACTGTAGTTGCAGCTTTTTTAAGCATGCTAAATTGAGCTCGAATCATTGATATAACACCAAATAATGCAGCAACACTTAATGCCAATATGGCTCCGAAATGCACCCTGTTTATTAAAACTGATTCCCCATAGTAAATAGCCGCTATTCCCAAAATTGCATTCAGGGTCATTAATAAAGACAGTGTGAGCATGGTTAGATGTAGCCCAGGCTTAAAAATCAAAAGAAGCAACGATCTTTTTCCTCGAACTGCTTTTCCTGCAATTTTAATCAATATCAGAAGCCCAATTCCAACAACAAAGGAAAGTGCGGCCCCAAACTTTAGAAGCTCCATTTCATCATTTAATCCACAGGCTTTTGGGAGTAAGGATCTGAATTCATAGTCATCACATGCCGAAGACACTGTTATATTTGAAATCAGCTGCGCTTCATTAGGTAGTACTTCAAGCAATTCTTTACGTAACATTGAATCTATTTGCCATCCAACGCCCAACGCCGCTATGTATGCGATTACAGGTATGATTAAAAAAACCAGTAATAGAGTAAGTTTTTCTTTCATAATTTTGGTTAAACATATAATAATAGCCATTACCGGTAAGTTTAGTCGCAAATCTAGTCCGAGTCAACTTCGTCCCCAGTGAACACCGTGAACTTCTTTTGTAGTATGGGTACCGCTCTCTTTACCGTCGAATACAGCCCCATCAGTTTGGAAAATATAAAATTTACTTCATATTCTTGTTAGGTGTCCAATGTATAAGGTTATTTTTCTGATACCGTGACAAATCCCGCCTCCTTTGCTATACTCCGAGCATTGACTATACCTCTATGCAAAGTTGGCAATCTATTATTGAAAAACTATTGGTTAAAGCGGGGGTGACAGGGGAAATCACCTTTTCCACCCCACCAAAGCCGGAAATGGGCGATTTTGCCTTTCCGTGCTTTGCGATGGCTAAAGCAGCGGGTAAAAACCCGGTGGAAGTAGCTAAAGAGCTGGCTCAGGCCATTGTTCTCAATCCGAAGCTCGGAATTGAGCGAGCTGTGGCGTTTGGCCCTTATGTTAATTTTTTTGTTCGTTCAGAAGCGATGATTGCTGATGTTGTTTCGGCTATTTTGGAAGACAAAGAAAAGTACGGCGTGGTGAAGCTCGAAAAAAAGAAAATGCAGAAAGTCTTGATTGAATATCCTTCTAATAATACCCATAAAGAATTTCATATTGGTCACTTCCGCAATGTTTGTATTGGTAACACCTTGGTGGGGCTGTACCGCTCCAACGGTCACCATGTGACAGTGGTTAATTACCTCAACGACTTTGGTGCTCATGTGGCTAAATGTTTGTGGGGGTTATTTAAATTTCATGCCGACGAAGCTCCGCCAGAAAATAAACAAAAATGGTTGGGCATGATTTATGCCGAAGCGAGTCAGTATCTTGTCGATCATCCCGAAGCAGCTGATGAGGTGGCGGTTATCCAAAAACAATTGGAAGCGAAAGATCGCGGTATCTGGCGCACGTTTATGACCACTCGCGAGTGGAGCACCAAAAAATTTGAAGCACTTTTCAAAGAATTGGGAGTGAAGCATGACGCTGTCTTTTTTGAAAAAGATATTAAAGCTACGGGGCAGGGGATTGTTGATGATCTCTTGAAGCGCGGTATTGCCACGGTGGGCGATGGCGGGGCGATTATTGTTGATTTATCTGAGTATGGTCTCGATGTTGCCTTGGTGCGCAAATCTAACGGTGTTGGCTTATATCTCACGAGCGACTTGCCGTTGGCTGAGTTAAAGTTCAAAAAATTTGCTGTTGACGAAAGTATTGTTATTACTGGCCAAGAACAAACGTTTTATTTCCGCCAGCTCTACAAAATTTTAGAGCTTATGGGGTTCAAGAAAAAATTGACGCACATTAATTATGGCCTGGTGACGTTGCCAGAAGGTAAAATGTCGTCACGCACTGGTAATGTTATTTTGTACGAAGATTTGCGCGACACCGTGCTTGAGAGCTTGCTTGTAACCACGAGAGAGCATCACGAAGACTGGCCTGACAAGAAAATTCATGCCACCGCTAAAGCGCTCACTATGGCGGCGCTCAAATTTGATATGCAAAAGCATGAAGCGAATAAAAATATTGTTTTTGATACCAAAGAGGCTACATCGGTGGAAGGCTTCAGCGGCCCGTACGTGTTGTACGCCATTGCTCGTATTAATAGTATTGTGAAAAAAGTAGGGGAATTAAGTGGGGCTCCTGATTTTTCACTTCTCACCGCTCCGCAAGAAAAAGAGTTGGCAGTGATGCTTGGTAATTTTGGTGCGGTGACCCAAAAAGCGCTCGAGCAGTATAATCCTTCGGTGATTGCCCGTTATGCCTTTGATACTGCTAAAGCCTTTAATGACTTTTATAACACTTGTAGTATTGCTGGGGCTGAGAATATGGCTTTGACCAAAGCTCGTCTGGCGCTCGCGCTGGCTGCCAAACAAGGACTGACTAATACTTTGGCACTTCTCTCAATCAACCCTGTTGATGAAATGTAGGTCTAAAATGCGTTTATCCACATAAGTACACCTGTATAGTACACCTCAAAAGGTGTACTATATGTTTTAGTATGCCTAAAAAATCTACAACTGAAGGAGTGGAACGGGTGACCCTCAAATTGCCAAAATCGGTGGCCGCCTATTTTCGTAAATCGTTTCCACATGGTCAGCGGAGTGAATTTGTCACTGAATGTTTGAATCGTTTCCGTCGCGAAGCAGAAATTAAAGCTATTGAAGACGAGCTCGATGGTATTGGCAAAAGTCGCTCCTGAGTATGCCTTTTGATTTTGACACAATGTATTGTGGCTCAATTAAACGCGGAGATATTTTTGTTGCGAAGAGTAATGGTAAAGATATCTTGGTGGTGGTTTTACAGGATACGCTTTTGAACGAGCGGTTGCGTTCGGTGTTGGTGGTGCCAATTGAGCCTTACACAAATAAAAACAAGGTTTTTAAAAATGAAGTAGTGCTTCGCGCCAAAGATACCGGGCTTCGTGAAGATGGTTTTTGCCCACTCTATGAGATTACTAGGTTGGGGCGTGAGCAAATGCTCGCTAAAAAAGGTGAAGTTCCGAATGAATTACTGCAGGCATTGTATGATGCGCTCGATATTAATTTAGGACGGTTTCGTGATTAAGGTGTCCTTTGGCTAGAACTTCGTTCTACGAAGTTGTGGCGAGGGGGCAATGTCGCTCTTTCTTATTTTGCCCACCAGGGCAACGAGGTGCGCTATGCGCGATCGGCATACCGTTTTGCCACAGGTGGCTTTTGGAAGTAATGCTCTACTGCCTGGGTATTTGTCGTCCCAGCTGATTGGTGAATGTCTGAATGACACCGGTCGCAACTGGCCGGATCTCGACAAGGGCGAGGTGCCTGGTCTCGTCGATTGGTTCAGTTTTCCCGTCATGCCGCCACCGCGTAGTCATGCCCAGCCTGTTCGGGTGGATTTTGACATCGTGCCGGTGTTTGGTCCGCGGTTTTTTCGCGAGACCAAGGGTGAGAACAAGGCCTATACGTGGGCCGAGTTTTTCGCTCTTCGGGCAGTTTTGAATGCGCTTCAGAACAAGGTTCCTCTGACGATCGGTTGGGGGGCGTTCATGAAGAACGCGACTGATCACGGAGAAATTTTCCTGGATCGTCACCCGGAACTTGCGCTTTCTGTCTCAACGACGCACGGTGACGCTGGAACGGCTCACCTCCTGCTCGAAACCATTCGCCTGGCGGAATTCAAGCCAGGGTTTCGGGTGGCCATCATTGGCGCTAATGGAGCTATTGGCGACCTCGTGTCGCGCACCCTGCCTCGGCTTCGGCCAGAGGCGATTGTGCTCGTGGGGCGCGCTGACAAGCTGGGCGAGCGTAAAAACCTCGACCGATTGGAAGCGCTCCAAAGTGAGGTTCGATTGGACGACGGTGAAGTGTTGGTGTCGCAAGATGCTGCCACCGCCTGCGTTCAACACCGGGTCAATCTGGTGATTCTCGCTACCAATGGTGACGTGTTTCAGCCTTCGATGGTGAATTCAGGGACGCTCGTTCTCGACATCACCACTCCGGCAGCTACACGGCAGGAAGATGGTTGGGAGGGGAAGCTGGTTCTCACCTCCGGGTGTGGTCATATCCCCGAGATTGCTTTGCCGGAGCGTTTTGGTTTGCACCGCGGAGTGCCGCTTCGAGATGTTGGGGCGGGCGGAGACCTCACGCTTTGGGGGTGCACGCTCGAAACAATTGCTCGAGCAATGTACGGTTTTAAGGGGCATGTGGTTGGTTCGCATATCCCGATTGAAGAGCTCGAATGGTGTGAGAAATTTTTTCCGCCTCTCGGCTTCGCTCCGCAGGCCCCGGTCAGCTTCGGCCGGACTCATTCCTGGGAGCATGTCGCTGAGTTTGTTCGTCATTCTGCTCCGCCCCCGAGCCGGAGCCGCATCGTTCAAAGCGGTGCGCATCAGTAAGTAGGTTCTTTCCTCCGCAACGGAGGATGGAATCTCGATTCGGCAGATCGACCCCGCGTGCAATACGTGGGGTCAACTGTTTTTAAGCGGGCTTTTTTGTGGTATACTATTCCTAGTATGCTTCTCGATTTCTATACTATTTTACCGTTCACTTGTGCGTTCTTCGTCTTGTTGTTCGGTTTAT
>CAYTMT010000043.1:0-4221 GCA_964439095.1 uncultured Gammaproteobacteria bacterium
TGCGCATTACAGTGGGCAGTGGAGGGCGTGTGACCGTGTCAGCACCACGTTTGGTACCGATGATTTTAGTAAAAAAGTTTATCGCCGCTCATGCCGAGTGGATTGCGGCACGACAAGCAGAACGAAGAGAACAAGAACGTTTACGCCCCACACCTACTCGGGCGGAATTTTTGCTAAACCAAAAAGCCGCCCAAGCATTGGTTGCCGAGCGGCTGATGTTTTGGAATAAAATATATGGGTTCACCTATGGCTGCGTTACCATCAAAAACATGCGTAGTCGTTGGGGAAGTTGTTCACGGCGCGGTAACTTAAATTTTAATTATGGGCTTCTTTTTTTGCCACCACCAGTGGTGGATTATGTGGTGGTGCATGAGCTATGCCATTTGCGGGAGCTTAATCATTCCCGCAAATTTTGGCAGTTGGTGTCGCAAGCTGTGCCAAATTACCAAGCCATGCGTAAGGCATTACGCCAGCACGAAAAACAAGGGAAGAGCTTGTAAATTAGGGAGTCGGTTCGGAATGTTCACAGCACCAGGTATCGTTGCCGTAGAGTGCCAAGGCAAACATGGCCACGGCCAAACCAATATCTCGTACGCCGGTAGCCGACAAACCAAGATCAAACACAATCATCATCAAATGTAGAGACAATAAAAAAGCGATAGGGCGCACCCAAAATCCCACAGCTAGCAGTATGGCGCAGGCAATTTCGAAAAGCGCGTTGAGATGCACGAACGCTCCAGCGCTTAATCCAGAAAGAGATGTAACCCAAGCAGGGATAAGCCCGGTCCAGGCACCAGGGTTGGTGAGTTGGTTAACAGCAAACCAGCTAAGCACAGCCACTAAACCGAGTCGTAAAACAACGGGCGCGGCATTTTTTAATTTGGCAGAAGAAAACATAGTAAAAATTATTTAGCTAAAACACCAACTTGCATTCCGGCCAATATGCGTTCTGGTCGTCCTTGTCCACCGTGTTGGCCGTTGAACGCGTCCGAAGCATCAATACCGCACATGCCGAGAATCGCGCCGTCTCCACCAGGATGACGAGCGATCCAGTCGGTGAGGTTGTAGACATTGCCGTTTACCACGCTCCAGCAATCAGTGCCTTGATTATGGGTAGCAACCTGGCTGAGGGTGAATGAAGCGATGGTTTTGGCAGGTGTGGTGGCGTCAGCCGTGGGGGTTTTAACCGCGGGAATGGTGGTTGGGTTAGGAGTAGGGTTATTAGTTGAGGGGGAAGAAGATGGTGGGGTATATTTTTTATTTGGTGGAGATTTGGTAATAAACGCCGCGGCCGAACCGGCGATTACCACAATCGCGAGGCCAACTACTATTCCCACGGTTTTGGATTGGTTCATAGAATTATATATTGCTCTAACGAGCGATTAAATATATTACAATGAATGGTCTAAAAAAATTACATCGTTTTTTAAGTTAGCGAATTTCATTTACTAAACAGTGGCACGATCCGCCCGCAAAACGAAACCAGGTGAGTGGCGAAGAAAAACGCTTGATATTTAGTTCTGCTAATCTTTTTTCTACTCCCGGAGTTTGGAATGGTCCGTTATTTACCAACACACCCGGCGCGGATATGCCATTGATGGCGTAGGTGCCCAGTTTTTCTTCGGTTCCGGCCGAGTCAATCGGATCAACGGCGATAATTTCGAGGGGGAGAGTTTTTAGTATCGTTTTGGTTTTGGGAGCGAGCGCGTAATCGGCCACCAAGAGAGCGATGAGACGATTGCTCGAGTCAAGAATTGGCGACAAAACCGTATCCAGATGATAACCGGCCGATTCGATGATAAAAAAGTGGTCGGGTTGAATAATGGAGTGGATAAATTCGTGTCCAGCGCGATTGGCGCGCGAAATGCCACCAAAATAGTAACTGCCGTCGGCTGTTTTCACCAAGTGCGCTTCGCCGCCTTCAAATTTGGCCTCGGGCGGGAGTTCTACCACGGTTTTGTGGAACATCTCCATGATAGTTTTGGCATGGGAATCAGCTTCGGGGATGCGGTCTTTTACGCTAAAGTTAGCCTTAATCCAGTGTTTAGCGGTCATAATGCCCGCGTCGCGAATAAACACCGCGTCGTGGTGCAAGTTGTCTTCGGTGTTTAATTCTGGGGGAAACGGCAATATCTCGGTAGTAAATCCAGCGGTGTGAAGGGTGTCTACAAAATGCGTAAAATCACGCTGTACCTCATTTTGATTGGGGATGATCTTGTTATCTTGGGCGTATTTGGTGGCAATGTTCAAGCTTTCGGGCGTTGATCCTTGGTGGAGCGGAAAGCCGTTATACCACGCGCCTTGTACAGTATCGTGGGGCAGGGGCAGGTCGACCAGTAAAAGTTTGGGCATAGACGTAATTGTCTTGTCGGTTCGGTTGTAGTAAGATGATAGACATATTATAAATGTTATAATTTCAAAGTCAATTTTATGAATTACACCAAATTTGTGGGCGCGGGATTATTGGTAGGGTTGTTATTTTTCTCCGGATGTGGAATACTGGGGGACGACTACAAAACCATGGATCGAAACGATGATCAGGTGATACCCACCACACCGGTCACGCCAGCGGTTTCGTCCACCACTGCCCCCACGGACACGGCCAGTTCCACCACCAAAAACTCTACTTCATCACTATCTACCAAAACTATGGAAGACACCAAAAAACCAGACCAGAAAACGTTCGCCGTTTTGCACACCAGCAAAGGCGATATTACCATTGAATTAAATACCGACGCCACGCCCATTACCGCTGGCAACTTTATCAAACTCGCCGATAAAAAGTTTTACGACAACACTATTTTTCACCGTGTTATCAAAGACTTTATGATTCAAGGCGGCGACCCTGAAGGCACCGGTCGCGGTGGTCCAGGATACAAGTTCGCGGACGAGCCCTTTACCGGTGAATATGTGCGCGGCACCGTGGCCATGGCCAATGCCGGCCCCAACACCAACGGCAGTCAGTTTTTTATCATGCACAAAGATGTGGGCCTGCCAAAAAATTACGTGATTTTCGGCCACGTGGTGAAAGGCATTGAAACCGTGGACGCCATTGCTAATAGCCCCGTGGAATATAGTGACAGTGGAGAAAAGTCCAAACCAGTAACGCCGATTACGGTGAAGAGCGTTACGATTGAGAAAAAATAATTACTGGCATCATGGCTGGATTTAAGTTGCACGCTCCGTATGCTCCTGGTGGTGATCAGCCCAAAGCGATTGCCGGATTAGTGGCCGGGTTACAACAGGGGCTGGATCGTCAAACATTGCTGGGGGTAACCGGTTCCGGAAAAACATTCACCATTGCCAACGTGATTCAGCAGGTGCAAACGCCCACGCTGGTGATTGCGCACAACAAAACATTGGCCGCGCAGTTGTGCAATGAGTTCCGCGAATTTTTTCCGGAGAACGCGGTGGAATATTTTGTTAGTTACTACGACTACTATCAGCCCGAAGCGTATTTGCCGCACTCGGATACCTACATCGAAAAAGAAGCGCAGATAAACCAAGAAATTGATCGCTTGCGCCACGCCTGCACGCAAGCACTGTTGACGCGTAGTGACGTGATTATCGTGGCTTCGGTGTCCGCCATTTACGGCCTCGGTTCGCCAACTGAGTACGAAAAAATTGTACTGCACTTAGAGGTGGGGCAAGCACTCGATCGCCGAGCCCTCACCGAGCAGTTGATTGCCATGCAGTTTGAACGCACCACCAGCGACTTAACGCGCGGCCATTTTCGGCTCCGTGGACCGACGTTTGAAATTATGCCGGTGAACGAAGAAATGATCTATCGATTTGAAATTAGCGACCACATTGAACGCATCGAAGTGGTAAAACCGGTAGAGCGCAGTGTGGCCAGAGAAGTTACCGACGCTTGGTTTTTTCCGGCCAAGCACTATGTGGTGGGCGACGAAATGCGCGCGCGAGCATTTGTGTCGATAAAAGAAGAGCTGGATGAACGGTTGAATGAACTGCAAAGCCAAGGAAAATTATTGGAATACGAACGGTTAAAACGCCGGGTGCAATACGATTTGGCTATGATAAAAGAAGTGGGGTATTGCAATGGCATCGAAAACTATTCCCGCCATTTTGAAGCGCGCAAAGCCGGTGAGCCGTCGTTTACTTTGTTTGATTATCTATTCCACAGCTCCAAAAACTTTTTAACCGTGATTGATGAATCGCACGTGACGGTGCCACAAATTCGCGGCATGTATTTTGGTGATC
>CAYTMT010000043.1:4231-6394 GCA_964439095.1 uncultured Gammaproteobacteria bacterium
ATGATGCCGAAGGTGGCGAGCACTTGATCCAGATGATCGCGCGCGTAAAGATGTGCTCGTTGACCACGGGTTTCGGTTGCCTTCGGCGCGAGACAATCGGCCGCTCACCTTTGCGGAATTTGAAGAACGCGTGCGCCAGGTGGTGTATGTATCGGCCACGCCCGCGCCGTTTGAGATTGGTGTCAGTAAAAATGTGGTAGAACAAATCGTGCGCCCCACCGGCCTTATCGACCCTGAGATTATCGTGCGCCCGATTACGGGTACGGCTGGTAATAAGTCCCAAGTAGACGATTTGATGGAACGCATCGCGGACCGGGTAGAGAAACACGAACGCGTACTCGTTACCACGCTCACCAAAAAAATGGCCGAAGATTTAACCGACTATTTGCTCGAAAAAAAATACAAAGTAAAATATCTGCACTCGGATGTAGACACGCTGGAGCGCATCGGCGTGATCACCGATCTGCGGCGTGGCGTGATCGATATTATCGTGGGCGTCAACTTACTACGCGAAGGATTGGATTTGCCCGAGGTAACCTTGGTCGCTATTCTCGACGCGGACAAAGAAGGGTTTTTGCGCAGTGAAACCAGCTTAATCCAAACCATCGGCCGCGCGGCCCGCAATGTGAATGGCCAGGTACTGTTGTATGCCGACCACATGACCGGCTCGTTAGATCGCGCCATTGGCGAAACCAATCGCCGCCGCGCCATTCAAATAGCCTACAACACCGAGCACGGCATCACCCCACAAACGATTCAAAAAAATATCCGCAATATTTTGGAAGAATTTGGTATTACCCGTGAAGTTGCCGGAACAAAAAGCAAGGGCAAAAAGAAACAGGGAGCAATTAGCACCACTGATTTGGATTTGCTCGGAGACGCGCGTCCACTCCCCGAAATTATCCGCGCCAAAGAAACACAAATGAAACAAGCGGCCAAAGATTTGGAATTTGAGCTGGCCGCGATTTTACGCGATGAAATTGTGGAATTGCACCGCCGAGTGAAACAAGAAGAAGCGGCTACCAAAAAAGCCTTACGCGCGGGGCAAAAGAACGGTTTCCAAAAAAAGAAATAGCGGAAATTCTTTGCGTGAAATGTCAATAGCTTTGGCGCGCGGCCCGGGAGTGGTAACGCGATCCGAAATCCATTCTTCTAATCGGCGCGTTACCAAGCCGTGTTTTACTAGCGCTTTGGAATACACCTGGAGCGGGCGGTGAAAACTCACCGTTACTTCTTTGGTTTTTTGTCCCGGGTGCATGTCGATCGTTTCTCGGTGCTCGGTAAGGTAGGCGTCGAGGCGGCGATATTGCTTTTTATTTTTTTCGTCCCACTCCCAACTGCTTTGTTTGGGAATGCGAAACGCCGGGTGGTTGAGTACCAAGAGTAACCGTCCGTGTGGTTTTAGCACGCGCGCGCATTCGGCCACGGTTTCGTTAAGTTTTTCAATATTTTGCAGTGCCAACACACAGAGTACCGTGTCGACCGATTGGTTGGCGATGGCATTGAGCTGGTGCGACGGCGCGGTGTGAAAGGTAATTTTTGCCGGTGATTTTTGTTTCGCAATGGCCACCAATTCCGGTGCCACATCCACACCCATAACCGTGGTGTTGATTTTTTGATACGCCTCAAAAATGGCTCGCGCAACCGCGCCCGTGCCGCACGCCAAATCCAAAATGGTTTGCCCGGGCTTGGCTTCTACCAATCGGAGTAGGTTAGGAATAATAACTTGGGTGTGGTAGCTATGCGCGTCTTCAAGATGGCTATCGTACCATTCGGCCACGTGACCCCAGGATGTTGGTTTGGCGGTGGGCATATCAGGAGAAAGAGTGAGAATATAACAAGTAAAATATATCACAAAAAAGAAAAGCGCGCACCGGGTTAGGGTTACGCGCACAAACGAGTATGCTCTGCTACTTCTTGTGGCTGACCCCCAGAAAGCGACAGTAGCTACGCCACGTGTGGTCGAAGTCGAAACGGTCGAGACGGAGGGTACGACGACGATAGCCATCCCTATCGAGGGAGAGTTCGTAACGGCAACCGTCAGCACCCGTCAGAGAAGACCCAAAAACTTTGATCGGGAACTCTCGCTGTGTTTGGGGGTAGGTGGCCCCAAAAGCGAGACCGTCCTCAATCCGTGCTGGTCCCAGGCCAAGTCGGTCCATC
>CAYTMT010000044.1:0-6375 GCA_964439095.1 uncultured Gammaproteobacteria bacterium
GATTTTTTTATAGGTCTTTTTTTAATTCTTCCAGTTTTTTTCTAGTCTCTTTATTTACTTTTTTCGGCACGCGAATTTTTACTTTTACATACTGATCACCACGCGTAACTTTGCCTAAATGAGTAATACCATGATTGCGCAAGCGTATGAGCTGGCCTGCTTCGGTGCCTTCTGGCACCACCATGTTGACCACGCCATCAATGGTTTTAACTTCTACTGTATCTCCCAGCACCGCTTGCGCGAAATTAATTTCTAAATCGGTATAAATATCTACACCTTCACGATGAAAACCGGAGAGTGGCTTTACATGCACCACCACGTACAAATCACCAGCGCCACCGCCATGCGGAGCGGCCTCACCATAACCTGACAAACGAATAGATTGTTCGTCATCAATACCAGCCGGGATTTTTACTTTTACTTTACTCTCTTTGGAAAGTACCCCGTCACCACCACAGTGTTTACATTTTTTACTCGGACGTTTTCCGCGACCATGACAATCATTACAGGTAGCCGCAGTCTGCATGGAACCTAAAAAGGTTTGTTGCAAACGTACCACTTGACCTTGACCTTTGCACGTAGCACACGTGTCCATTTTACTTCCTGGCTCAGCACCTTCACCACGACACACGTCGCAAGCGGATTGTTTGCGCAAATTTAATTCTTGTTCCACGCCAAAAGCCGCGTCTTTAAAATCAATTGTCACGTCCACTTGAATATCGCGTCCTTGCGCGCGACCACGACTGCGCTGGCCACCACCAAAGCCAAAGGCGTCGCCAAACATATCACCAAAATCCGCACCGCCGAAATTGAAAGAGAACCCGCCATTTTGAGCGCCGCCGCCACTCCTGGCCGCGCGCATAAAATCTTCCCAGCTGGCACCGCCGCCAAATCCGCCCTGACTTTCAAAGTCAGAACCAAACTGGTCATAACGTTGGCGCTTTTCGTTGTCACTCAGCACCTGATAGGCCTCGTTCACTTCCTTAAACTTGGCTTCATTACCACCCGGTCGATCCGGGTGGTGTTGCATGGCCATTTTTTTGAATGCCTTTTTTATGTCTTCCGTGGTCGCTCCTTTTTCTATGCCGAGTATTTTGTAATAGTCTTTGGACATGTGATTTTTCTCTCGAGAGGAAAATCACTTCGTAGCTCACCACAGTGAGCGAAGAAGATTCCTCTCTGAACAAATTACTTAACCACTTCGCCTTCTACTGGGCCTTGCTCATCATCTTTTTTATCATCACCCGGCATTGGCGGTGGAGGCGTCTGTTTATTTGCTTCAGTTTGCTGATACATTTTGGCGCCTACTACTTGCGCCACTTTGGCCAACTCGTCAGCCGCTTTTTTAATATCTTCGGCATCTTCTTTGTCTTTTACTTCTTTCAATTTAGCAATAGCGTCATTCACTGCTTTCTTTTCATCATCAGTCACTGCGATCTTTTTTTCTTCCACGTCTTTCATCATTTTTTCGCTGGTGTACATAATACTATCCGAAATATTGCGCGCTTCTACCAGTTCCTGCTTTTTCTTGTCTTCGGTAGCATGCTCATCGGCATCCTTTTTCATACGTTCGATTTCTTCTTTAGAAAGTCCGGATGACGCTTCAATACGAATACTCTGTTCTTTACCAGTAGCCTTATCTTTGGCTTTGACGCTCAAAATACCATTGGCATCAATATCAAACGATACTTCAATTTGTGGCGTACCGCGTGGCGCTGGTGGAATACCATCCAAGATAAAACGGCCTAATGTTTTGTTGTCGCCAGCCATGGGGCGCTCGCCTTGGAGTACGTGGATTTCCACACTGGGCTGATTTTCGGCCGCGGTAGAAAATATCTGGCTCTTGCTGGTAGGAATTGTAGTGTTACGATCAATCAACTTGGTCATCACACTGCCCATGGTTTCGAGACCAAGCGATAGCGGGGTAACATCCAGGAGCAACACATCTTTCACATCGCCATGAAGCACGCCACCTTGCACCGCTGCCCCAATAGCTACTACTTCGTCCGGATTCACGCTAATGTTTGGTTTTTTGTTAAAATATTTTTCAACTGTGTTAAATACCAACGGCATGCGCGTCATACCACCAACCATCACCACTTCGTGCAAATCACTGGCCGATAGCTTGGCATCCGCCAACGCTTTCTTCACCGGCTCCAATGTTTTTTCTACCAAATCACCTACCAACTCTTCCAATTTGGCGCGCGTTAATTTCATCACCAAATGTTTTGGTCCATTGGCGTCCGAGGTAATAAATGGTTGGTTAATTTCACTTTCTTGCGCGGTGGATAATTCAATCTTAGCTTTTTCGGCCGCTTCTTTAATGCGTTGGAGCGACAATGTGTCTTTACCCAAATCAATTCCCTGCTCACGTTTGAATTCACCAATAATCCATTCAATAATGCGCTGGTCAAAGTCATCACCACCCAAATGAGTGTCACCGTTAGTAGAAAGTACCTGCACTGAATCTTCACTTACTTCCAATACCGACACGTCAAACGTACCACCACCCAAATCGTACACTACAATTTTTTGTTCTTTCTTTTTATCAAACCCATAGGCGAGAGCCGCGGCCGTGGGTTCGTTGATAATACGAAGCACGTTCAAACCCGCAATTTCACCGGCCACTTTAGTGGCTTGGCGTTGAGAGTCATCAAAATATGCTGGCACTGTAATCACTGCTTCGGTAATTTTTTCACCAATGCGTTCTTCGGCATCAGCTTTTAATTTTTGCAAAATCATGGCCGAAATTTCTTCCGGAGAATATTCTTTACCTTGCATGACTACTTTTACTTTTTCTCCGGCCGGCACAATTTTGTACGGCATGAGTTTAAGATCCCGCTGCACTTCGGCGTCGTCCGAATGGCGACCAATCAAACGCTTAATGGAATACAACGTATTCTCCGGATTCGTAACACCCTGGCGCTTGGCCAATTGCCCCACCAACCGCTCTCCGCTTTTGGAAATAGCCACCATGGATGGCGTGGTGCGAGCACCTTCTTTATTTTCGAGCACCTTGGGCTGCCCACCTTCGATAATGGACATGCAGGAATTAGTGGTACCGAGATCGATTCCAAGAACTTTAGACATATGCGTAAAATATTAATGATGAAATTATTTCTTCCCGTTGTCTTTTTTAATAATTTTTATATTCACTTTTTTCACCGCAACCGATTGCGCTTTAGGGCAGGTAATGCGGAGTAGGCCATTTTCAAATTCCGCACTTACTTGGTCTTCTAGCACAGGCGATGGCAACGGTACTTCGCGATAAAAATTACCGGTGCGCACTTCTTTGCGGTAGTAATTTTTTTCATCCACCTCGTGCTCTTTTTTGGTTTCACCTTTCACGGTGAGCATTCCTTTTTCTACCTGCACCTGCACATCGTCAGGGTTAATGCCCGGAAGCGACGTTTCTACCATAATCGCCTGATCAGTTTCGTACATATCCATAGCCGGCACAAACGACTTCATTTGCGTGTGCAGGCTAGCATTCATCGGCAAACGATTCATCATTTCTTCCATCTCCGGAAACATTTCCCACATCGGGGACCAACGAACGAGAGACATAATGTTTAAAGTTAAAAAGTAATATTAAACTTGTTATTTTACTACTATTACTCGAGCTACTTTTACTACCGTTTCACCCATCATATAACCTCCCTCAAGCTCTTTTGTAATCATACCCGACTCATTACCTTCGACCTCTTCCTCACCTACCGTTTCATGCAGACGCGGATCAAACTTTTCGCCCACTGTTTTAATTTCCGTAATCTGATGATTTTTTAACACATCGCCAAACTGCTTCATGATAAACCCTACTCCATCCACCCAACTTTGAATTTGCTTGTGCCCCTCGTTGTCCACGGATAACTCGGGATGATGCGCGAACGCTTTTTTAAAATTGTCGTAGACGGGAATAAAATCGGACAAAATCTGCTCTTTACTCCAGGCCAATAATTCACTGCGGCGTTTTTCGGTTTCTTGTTGTAAATTTTTGTAATCCGCCAACGCGCGCTGCCAGCCAGATTTAAACTCGTCACGCTCGCGCGTTACTGTATCACAATTGGCGCAGACGGATGATGGAGCGGGTTGATTATTACCTACTATTTGATCGTCGAGGTGTTGTTCGTCAGTCATAAATATAATTAAGCACGAAAAATTTTACCAACATGTTTTATCAATCCCATATTTTTACGATAATCCATCCGGAGTGGGCCCAACAGCGCCACTAAACCACTACCAGTAGCGAACGGCACCCGCACCGCTACCACGCTCAACATCGGGCCAAATGGCTGACTACTACCGATATACAATTGTGGATCGTCGTTGGCTTCGCTAAATAAATCGGTTAAACATTCTTCACAACGATCAAACATGAGCGACACATCGGTAACTAACTGTGAGGCCATAAACTCTGGCTTTTGAAATAAATTGGCCAGGCCGGTGTAATACACTTTGTTTTCGGAAAAAGCCATGATCACCGTTTCGTTGGACACTTCAGCCAAAGCTTTGGCAATTTGCTTGCCGCGCGCTTCAGCGTCACCTACACCACCGGCTGCTTTCTCGAGCATAGCTATATCTTTCTTAGCGGCCACAAAATCAACCCCCATCAGATGATCAGCAAAATAGCGATAGCCCTGCTCTGTCGGCACACGACCTGCGGACGTATGGGGATGAGAAAGAAAACCACCGTCTTCCAGCTCGCGTAAATCATTACGCACCGTGGCTTCACTCCAATCGAGTCCGGCCTCGGTAACCAAAAAACGCGATCCGATTGGTTCGGCCGTAGCAATATGCTTTTTGATTACTAAATCCAAGAGTTGTTCTTGACGCGAATTCATACCGTATTTTGTGATACTTAATTATCACTCTAGTAATCTGAGTGATAATATACCACCCACCCTACCCCCTGTCAAGGAGCGGGTTATCCACAAAAACAAACAAAAAAATCGCCCCACAGAACAGGGCGATTTTTGAAGTAATTTTAGCTGTGAATGGGCGAAATCTCACTAAGTAGGACGTTTTCCACGTATATACCCCGCGGGTAAAAAATGCGCTCCAATTCGTTTTTAAGTTCCACCTCTACTGTATCGCGCTTTCCTCCTACAATGTCCTGATAGTCAAAACGACTGAAAACCATACGAATACGAGAACGGATACTCGGACGAACAATCTTAGCTACAAAATCATCACCAATAGTTTCCCAAATAGACGGAATTTGATGCACATCTAATCGCAACAATATCGTTCCTTCCACGCCCAATTTTTTGCCATCCTGAGAAACAGCAGCAATGGGAATATCACCAAGTGCTTTTTCGTTTGCTGGGTTAAATTGACGCGAAATGCTATATTCCAATGTTTGGGTGTTAAATAATTTAGCCTTCTGCCAAAACGGAATCTTAAGGTGAAGCCCTGGTGTAAGCACTTTTTTAAGTACCCCTCGACCAAGATCATACACACAGGCCACATAGCCCGGAGGAACATTAATAAAAACGCCCTTTAAGACGTCGTCAATAACAAACGAATACATTAACTTGTCGAGAGAATCACCAGCCATAGAAGAAACGGGTTAGTGGTGCCCATGACCATGTCCGTGGCCATGTCCGCCTCCGGCCGGTTTAGCCGAAAAAAGCACCTTGCGTATAACGGTAATACTATCAGAAAACAACATAGATGTCAAAATAAAAAGCGATTTGGTGATAGGCAAAAGCCATAGGAGGAAGAAGGAAAATAATGGGAAGATAATCAGATAAAAACCTTCCGACCGATCCCACTTTTTGACCCCTTTTTCCCAAATAATGGAGAGGAGAATGTATAAAGCCACTATCCCCGGCCACACCAGGTCATGAGTAGAGCCAATTTCAAAACCATAGAATACGGTGTTAATTTTTCCTGGAAAATCAATTTGTGGATATAGCACCTTCACTACCCGTTCCCCTGTAATAGATTGAACGAACACCTGGTATAGCAAAAACAAAACCAGCAACTGAATAGCCAAAGAAATTGCCTTAGCCCATGGAGAAATATGGTGCTTGGCCATGATTCGTCGAAACTCCTCCCGTTGCGCCACTGAATCGTTCTTAAAAACACTAGACGCTTCGAGCGCCTCCTTCTCAGCCTCTTCTTGTTTGGCTGCATCTCGTTCGGAAATAAGCGTCAACGGCAAAAGCACAATACGCAAAAAAATCGTCAGCACCACTACCGCCCAACCAAGATTGTGCTCAGTAAGGTTGGAATAAATCCAAATCAGAGCATTAAAGATTGGTTGATACAAGTAAACAAACCAAATATACGATAAAATTGCACTCATAGTAAGGCTATCCTACCACGAAAGACGTGGGAGAGCAAGAAGGCTAAAAGGTGCAACGGGGGTAA
>CAYTMT010000045.1:0-6262 GCA_964439095.1 uncultured Gammaproteobacteria bacterium
TTTGTCAAAGGCACGCTGCCCAAACCATCATTTTTATACCCTATGTGGATTAACACTATAAAAAAACCGATCTTAGCGCTTTCCCCCATGGCCGACATGACGGACAGTCCTTTTTGTCAAATCGTGCGAAAAATTGGCGGAGCTGACGTGGTATTTCGCGAAATGGTAAGTAGTGAGGCTTTGGTGCGAGAAAATAAAAAAACATTGGACATGACTGACTTTGTACCAGCCGAACGCCCAATTGTCCAGCAAATTTTTGGGGCCGATCCGTTAATAATGGCCCGAGCGGCAGCGATTGTAATGGAACATGCCAACCCAGAAGGAATCGATATCAATATGGGCTGCCCGGTGTATAAAATTACCAGCAATTTTAACGGGTGCGCGCTCATGAAAGAACCGGAACGAGCTGCCAACATTATTCGAGAAATGAAAAAAGCAATTGGAGCAACTCCCCTATCCATTAAAATTCGTCTTGGTTGGAGCGATCCCGATGATTTTAAAAAATTTATTCCCATCATGGAAGATGCTGGCGTGGAATTGATTACTATCCACGGACGTACTAAAGAGCAAGGCTACAGTGGTGTGAGCGATTGGGCCCGCATTGCCGAAGCAAAAAAAATCGCTCGCGTGCCTATTTTGGCTAATGGAGATATTCATGAACCACACCAGGTAGCCGAAGCGCTCAAAATTACCGGTGCCGATGGTGTGCTCATAGCCCGCGGTGCTCTTGGCAATCCGTGGTTTTTTCGAGATTGCCACGATGCAGTAAAAACAAATAAATTATTTGAACAAACTATTGCCAATCTTACACCCCATGACCTTCTTGCGCAAAAAATTGCCGTTATTTTGGAACACGCCCAACTCCATATCACGCGCTACGGCGAACATGGCATGGTAACATTCCGCAAACATTTGGCTTGGTATTTTAAACACAACAAGCTAGGCGTGGAGATTCAAAATATTAAAGACGTGCGCGTCACGCTCATGAAAATTTCCAGCCTCACAGAACTAAAAGCTGTTCTCGAAGACACACTGGCCATGGTCGCCTCTTAGCTATCTAGTTCATCCACCCGCAACTATCCACAGTTGCTTACCAAACGCCCCCTTGACACGGAGCGTTTATTGTTATAGGATAGACACATACATGCAACCTAGTTGCTTTTTATAGAATATGAACCAACCAGCCGCTATTATCACCTCACTCCGCAGCCAAGGCGAACGCATTACCCCGGTGCGCGTGGCTTTGATTGATATTCTTACCAAGCATCAACGCCCATTGTCGGCTCCAGAAATTATTACCAAGCTGGGCGAGCGTGGTTACCATGTGAACAAAACCACGGTTTATCGACAGCTTGATACTCTAAGCGAACGAGGGTTAATCGCCGAAACTCGTTTTGCCGACCGCAGTGTGCGCTATGAACTAAAACACGCTGACGACGACCACCATCACCATCTGGTCTGTACCGCCTGCCACCGCGTAGAAGATGTAAGTTTTCATGAAGATCTAGAACGCCAGGAAAAAATAATTCAAAAAACTAAACATTTTAAAGTACAGCGCCATTCACTGGAATTTTTTGGACTCTGCGCGCGCTGTCAAAAAAATAATTTATAATATATGAACAAAAAAGTTGGAATTACTATCAGCCTTATTATCATCGCTGGTTTCGGAGTGGGTGCGTGGAAGTATTTGTCGCAATCCCCCACTATTGTCAAACCTACCGAAAAAAAAATAAGCATTACCACTTCGTTCTATCCACTCTATTTTTTCGCTACCACAATTGCTGGCGAACGAGCAAGCGTAATCAACATCACTCCCGCTGGTGCCGAACCGCATGATTACGAACCTACGGCGCGCGATGTTGCCACCATAGAAGATAGTGATTTGCTAATTCTGCATGGCGGCATTATGGAATCATGGGGGCCAGATATACAAAAAAACCTACAAGAAAAAAAGACCCAAGTAATTACCGTTGGCCAAGATCTTTTTTCTAGAGATTTCGTAGACGAAGAAGGGCAAACAGTGCGAGACCCTCACGTTTGGCTCAGCCCAATTCTCGCCAAACAAATGGTCGATAAAATATTGACTGCTATTATTACCATCGATCCAGAGGGGCGTTTTTTTTACGAACAAAGAGCCGAGACGCTCCAGCAGGAGTTAGATACGCTGAACACGGACTACAAAAACGGCCTAGCACACTGTGCCTCAACAAATATTGTAACCTCACACGCGGCCTTTGGTTACCTGGTCGAAGCCTACCACCTAATACAAACCCCGATAGCTGGGCTTTCTCCAGACACAGAACCATCACCAAAGGAATTAGCTAGTATCACTCAGTTTGTCAAAACACATAAAGTAGGTTATATTTTCTTTGAGAGTTTAATTTCACCAAAACTTGCCGAAACGATCGCCACCGAAACAGGAGCAAAAACTGCAGTGTTAAACCCATTAGAAGGATTAACTAACGCCGATATCCGTACTGGTCAAAATTACTTTACTGTTATGCGCCAAAACCTAGATCAATTACGAATTGCACTCCAATGCCAATAGACCACCATAAAAATATCATCGAGGTTAACCACGTCAATTTTCGTTACGCAAATGAGATGGTGCTCAAAGATGTCACTTTGGCCGTACACCAAGGCGACTATCTTGGATTAGTCGGCCCGAACGGCGGCGGTAAAACTACCCTGCTCAAAATTATGCTTGGTTTGTTACAGCCGAATGATGGAGAAGTACGACTCTTCGGCACTCCAATTCAAAAATTTAAGCATTGGGGAGATATTGGATATGTACCACAAAAAGCAGTAAACTTTGATAGTAATTTCCCAGCCACGGTGTGGGAAGTGGTTGCGATGGGACGCTATGGCCGTAAAAAAATCCTACAGTCACTCACTGCTGACGATCGCGCCATTATTCGACGATCCTTGGAGCAAGTAGAAATGCACGATCTACACGATCGATTAATCGGCGATCTTTCTCCCGGCCAACAACAACGAGTGTTTATCGCTCGCGCACTGGCCGGAGAACCAAAAGTTATTTTTCTCGATGAACCGACTGTTGGTGTTGATACTGCTACACAAGAAAAATTTTATACACTTCTTAATCATCTCAACTCCCGACTCGGCATCACCCTGGTACTCGTATCACATGATATTGATGTGGTCGCTGAAGAAACTACCGAAGTAGCTTGTATCAACCAGACTATTATATACCACGGCACAGCCAAAGCATTTATGCGCACTGACGCACTAGCTCATCTTTACGGACGAGGCGTTACCCCCATCACTCACCACCACGTATGATCCCTCAAATTTTTCAATACGATTTCATGATACGAGGAATGGTTGCTGGCATCATTATAGCTTTTATTGCACCATTGATTGGTATTTTTTTAGTACTCAGACGCTATTCGTTAATCGCAGACACTCTTTCGCACGTTTCCCTAGCTGGTGTAGCTGTAGGCCTCTTAACCGGCATACACCCACTCATTACTGCAATTACCGCCGCTATCGGCTCATCTGTGGCCATAGAACGACTCCGAGGTAGCCGACGAGTCTATGGTGAAACTGCACTTTCCTTGTTTCTTTCTGGCAGTCTGGCTGTTGCTGTGGTGTTAATCAGTTTGGCACACGGATTTAACGTTAACTTGTTTAGTTATCTTTTTGGAAGCATCGTTACGGTAAAAACAAGCGACATCATCATCATCTCCTTTCTTGGGGCAACCGTAGCATTTTTGATTTCCATTTATTTCCGAGACCTTACCTTTATTTCTTTCGACGAAGAAGCAGCCCAGGCTAGCGGCATCCCCACCAAATTAGTAAACATGATGTTTATGGTACTTTCGGCGACCGCCATCGCCCTTTCTATTCCTATCGTAGGAGTTCTTCTTATTTCGGCACTTATTGTTATTCCAGTGGTTACCTCCCTTCAGCTTCGACTCAGCTTTCAAAAAACATTACTCGCCGCTGAGTTTTTCTCCATCGCCTCAGTGATCATAGGAATTATTACTTCTTTTTACGTAAACATATCTTCGGGAGGAACCATTGTCCTCACCGCCCTTTCTTTTTTCTGTATTGTCTTTCTTTTTAAAGGACAACGACATTAGGTTTTTTGTTCTTCGCAGCAAACCACCAAGCGGCTAGAGCTGTTGTTATAGGAACGGCAAGGACGAGTGCTAAACTACCGACCAAAGTGCGCACGACTTCTTCAGAAATAAAAGCACTGTTAAGCATAATCCAAAGCGGTTGTGATTTTTGATAGGCAAAGAAAATAATAAGAGGAAAAGAAACGCCAGCATAGGCCAATAACAATGTGTTTATAAGCGAAGCAATATGTTCTCGACCAACAGACATTCCTTTAGTATACAAAGAACGAAAAGAGACAGTGGGGTTGGCAATATAAATCTCTTCTATGGCTGCTGCCTGAGCGGTAGTCACATCGTCAAGAACACCTAAAACACCAATCATTATTCCACCCATCAATAAAGCACGTAAATCGAGGCTCGACACATCAAGCTGCAAGTAAAAAGCCTCCTCAGTACCAGAACCATTAATACGAGCAAAAATGACAAAGTAAAAATTGACCACAAGCGCAATCAAAAAAGAAAGTACCGTTCCCAGAGCGGCAATATGCGTACGCTCACGAAAACCGTGGGCCACATAAAGTGACACACCAAGAATAGCAAAACCACCAGCAACACTCACCAACAAAGGATCTTTTCCCGCTAGAATTGCTGGGACAACGCCATAAAATAACACCCCCAAACTTATAACCATTCCCAACAAAGCCGCTAGCCCTTGTTTTTTTCCAAAAATAAAGGCTGCTAACAAAAAAATTCCCACCAAAAAACCTAAACGTGGAGCACGATAGGTATCAATAATATAATAAAAATTCTCTTTAGCAGTAGTATTCGGTTCATTCACCACCACCACTTCATTCTCGTGAACTTTTTGAAATTCTTGAATAGTAAAAATACTTCCATGATCAATTAGGATTATCTTTCCTTTCTCAGACCCATTCTCAATACGGAGCTCTACTTTTTGATATGGTTGAGGGACACCATCAACCTCTTTTTCTCCTTCATCCAGAATACGGAGCACACGAGCTTGAAAAAATAAATCTGGCGTATCTGTTTCTTGTTTTTTAGCAAGTGAAGCGCTGTGGCTTGGCCACCACAGAACAACTAAAGAAGAAATAACCATTAATGCTAGAAAAAAATACCCCGCTTGTTTTTTAGGCATAGAATATTTAAATAAGTGCTAAGTATCAGTATAGGACGCCTATTAAAAATAGGCAAATTAAAATATCCCGCTTAACGTTAAGCGGGATATTTTAGAAACGAAAAAGCTATTTTTTAACTGGCACGGCAATAGCTTCGCGAACTTGTACTGTCTCTGCATTCAAAGTACCATCAGCATTTGGAGTTCCTATAATTGAAACCTGCGTCCCGTTTTGCAAATCAGCAACAGATCCTAAAATGTTTTTAGTTATGCGAGTCGACGATGGAGTAAAAATAATTTTAGAACCGCCATCGCCTATTTTTACGGTAATACTGCTGCTGTCATGAGATAAAATTTCACCAATTACACCTCCTCCATTTTGACGCATCAATCCTCCGGCTTGCCCGCGGCCAGAACCATTCATCTGAAAAGTTCGCTGTCCGCCTGTAGCTAAACTTCCTGTTGAAGCTGTTTTTTTAGCAGAACCAAAAAATGTTCCTGCGTAAAAAGATACAGCTCCCACTAATATAATTACCACTACCGACCCAATAATAAACTGTTTTTTATTTTCCATAAAAATATAACTTAAAAATTATTTAATTTATTCATAACGCAACGCTTCAATAGGGTTAAGTGCAGCTGCACGTTTTGCTGGATAAAATCCAAAAACAATACCAATACCAGCAGAAACACCAAAAGCAAGAGCGACAGCAGATCCTGAAACGTCCGTGGCTATCCCCCCAAACGAAGAAACGGCAAAAGAAACCAGCCACCCCAAAACAATACCCAACATGCCACCAGTAAAAGTAAGCAAGATAGACTCTGCTAAAAATTGGATGTGAATATCCCGCTGAGTAGCACCAATTGCCTTTCGTAATCCAATTTCTCGAGTACGTTCAGTTACAGCAGTTAGCATCATATTCATAATACCAATCCCTCCAACTACCAAAGAAATCGCTGCTACTGAACCAAGTAGAATAGTAAAAGTCCCGGCCACAGAAGAAGCAGTGGCAATAATATCTGCCTGATTAAGGGTGTTAAA
>CAYTMT010000046.1:0-6237 GCA_964439095.1 uncultured Gammaproteobacteria bacterium
CTTCGGGCAAACCAAGCTGCTCCGTAATTTCAGATTTTATAAGTTTAAATTTGGCGGTGGCCGAGAGATCTTTGATTTCTTTATACCCCTGCGTTACTTCAAAATTCGACAACGGAGTTACACAGCGCGGGCAAATATGCATGGCTTTGTGGCCTTTGTAGATGAGGCCGCGATCCCACAGTTGACGAAATACCCACCATACCCTTTCCATGTACGACAGGTCCATGGTTTTGTAATCGTGTTCCATATCCACCCAGCGCCCCATGCGCCGAATGGTTTTTTTCCATTCTCCCGCATACTTCAGCACGGTTTGGCGACAGGCTTCGTTAAAATTGGCCACGCCAAATTTTTCAATGTCCTGGCGACTATTCAAATTCAAATCTTTTTCAATAATATTTTCAATCGGGAGTCCGTGGCAATCCCACCCCCACTTGCGATCCACGCGGTAGTCGCGCATCGTCCAATACCGCGGCACGACATCTTTCATAAGTGACGCCACAATATGACCATAGTGCGGAAGCCCGGTAGCAAACGGTGGGCCGTCAAAAAATACGTACGGCTTATTCTCCGAACGTTCACTCACCGACTTTTCAAAGCAATGCTCTTGATCCCAATAGCTGAGTATCTTTTTTTCTTCTTCGTTGGCGTTATACAGCATACAAAAAATCAACTATCCAAACTCGTTAAAATTATAGCCTAAAACAGGGGTAAACGTCAACGGAGTGCCCTGACCGGATAGTCAACGAATTGTTGGGAAGAACTGGCAAAACGCCGTTCCACTCGCGGCACAAGAAGCGGGTTATGTAACCGACGCCACACATCGGTTGGTTCAGAAGGCAACAAAAAACGGGGTTGAGCGTAATTCTCGATAAGGAGTGGGTAAAAATCCAGACCATAGACCCCTGTTTCGTTGAAGTATATTTTTACCGCCACACTCTCGCGCGTGGCTCTGGACCACATCTGATCAAACACAAAATTGCCCAAGCTATATAAAATATATTTGCCCTTGTATTGTTCCACAGGCTGAATGGTGTGTGGGTGATGACCCAACACCAACTCTGCTCCAGCATCAATGGCAGCGTGAGCAAAACGTGTTTGGGAAGCATTGGGTTGGAGTGAATACTCGGTGCCGGAATGCATGGAAACAATCACGAAGTCAGCCTGTTTTTTGGCTGCCACCACCGCGCTCTTCAAACGATCGAGGCGCATAAAGGCAGTACCGGCGTGATTCTTACCAGCCTCATATGAAGGCGGCACCACATCACTGTCGTTATAGGCCAAGAATGCAAACGTTTTATCTTTAACTCGCATAAATTTCGGTGCATTGGCCGCTTCGCCATCTTCCCCCGCCCCCACAAACGCCACCCCTGCTTCGCTGAGGTAGTGAAACGTGTCTTTTAAACCTTTTTGTCCATAATTCGGAGAATGATTGTTGGCCAAGGATATAATCGTGAATCCAGCGCGTTTCAAGGCTGGCGCTACTGCCGGATCAGAACGAAACAACATCCCCCCACTCCCGACCGGCTTTCCAGGAGAGATAGCTGTTTCCAAATTTCCAAACACAATATCCCCGGTATGCAAAAAATCAGACAGGTGCACAAAAGGATAATCCACACTCTTCATAGCTTGAATTCGCTGAGCGACTACACGTGACAACATGTTGTCACCAACAGCAACGAGGGTGATGTCTTTTTGGTCTGGCACGAAGACGGTCGAAGTTGGCGTTGTGCTGGGGACAGTAACGCGTGACACCGCCTTGCCCACAAAAAACAAAGTTGCCAGCATAACTAACACGAAAACAGCTACGAATACTTTATTTTTTTGTTTGGAGCAATCCATGTACTAAAAATTATTTTTTAATCGCATCAAAAAATGAAAAGATTATTTTCTTTTTACTTATCGGGGTTTCCTGTATTGAGCGGGATACGAGAATCGAACTCGCATCTTAGCCTTGGGAAGGCCACATACTACCACTGTACTAATCCCGCAAAACGGAGTGCCCGATTGAGGCAACTCCGTTAGAATACACTACTTTGTCTTGGCTGCCGTAAACGGATTATGCACGGGAATATACAGGTGATAATCAGTCTTACCTGCCACAGAGTCAAGCATCGTGCTTAGGCTAGGAAGACGGAACAAAATATGGAGTACTCGCACCTGTGGAGCAGCCACTGTTTTATTTTTTCCTGTCTTAGCATCAACCACCGTTGACGTGCCCATGCGCACATCTTCTGCTTTAACAATAAAATATCCGGCCAAGGTCTCAATGACGCTTGGGAAAACTTCCCCTTTTTTAAGTGAAAAAATAGCTTGACTCAACCCTTCATCACCGATTTTATCGGCAGACAACCACTCGCTTGGTTCACCTGCTGGAGCAGTAGCACCATCTTCGGTTGACTCTTTCGCTAATAAGGCAAAGTCTTTGCCCGCTTTTATCTTGGCCAAAACACCTTCAGCGCGAGCTTTTACCTCATCGCGTAATACCGTGTCCTCGGTAATTTTTTTATTCAATTTATCCTCCAATGCTTTCGGACGAAGCAGGCGTTCTACGTAGGTGGCAATATTCCAACCAAATTGTTCCATAAAAGTTTTTTCGGCTTCTTCGGTAGATTTGAACTGTTGTAATTGCACCGACTTTTCAGCATCAACTTCGACTGGAGAAATAGTAACTCCTTGCTCTTTAGCAGTTTTGGCTACAAAAATATTGGTAGCAAAATGCCACAGCACACTGTCGGATAACTGGTCGTCAGTAGCACTGATAGGGTTACTTGTTTTTTGGGAATAAGCCCGAAGCGCAGTGAGTGCTTTTAGATCTGTCACATAATCACGATACAACACGGCCTGGCCGTCAATTTTTGCGGCGGGCAAACGAAAAACAGTGGCTACTGCTAATGTAAATCGATCAGTGGCAACGCGTACATAAACGCGATATATACCAACACCAATAGCGACAACTACCCCAACAGCGGCTATGCCTGCCAAACCAGCCAAAAACAACTTTTTATTAGCCGAAACACGTGATCCAGTAAAAACTTCTGGCACGGTTGGTTTTTCTTGTTCCATAAAAATAATATTACGAATTAGTCTTGTCTTTTTCTTCTCCGCCAAAAAAGAATCGATACCATTTGGCAGGGTTAGATTGCTCCGCTGATTGTAACAAATCGCTCTCGGCTTGTCTACTTTCTTTTACGGTTAGTGTTTTACTTGGAATAATCGCCACCTGTTCCCCCGGCTTTACCAAATTCAACTCCAAACGAGCTTTTTCCTCGGCAAAAGCATTCGAGCGTACATATTTGAGCACTTCCAAAGACTCCAATTTTTTGGCAGATAAATTATGCACCTCTTCTTGTAACCGAATTTTCTGCTGTTCTGCTTCGTAATTTTGATAAAAAGCACGACCAAAGGCAGTCATTCCTGAAAAAGCAACAAAAAAAGCCAGAAGTAAAAACCAGCGCGAGGAAAAAAAAGTACCAGCGTTATGTTTTTTCTCTCTCATATTGTTCCCTCCAGTATATCACACTTCTTCAAGCTGTTCCACGATACGATCACGCACTTCACTCAATGTTTCTGGTGAAAGTTGAGGTAATACCAACAAAAATTCTTCAACTACCCCATGGGTTGCTTTTTGACGGTGTGTTTCTTGGGTTTTAATTTGCATTTGCGCTTCTCCTTCATTTTCATCGTCGTGAAATACCCCTTTTTCGTCAGCTCGTAATTCTTCGATAAGACGGTGCAATTCTTCGAGCCGGGCAAGATAGTCAAACCGAACCGCTGCTTCAGCGCCCGCGATATAGAGGAGCACCGATCCGTAGCGCCACACGCGCGCCATAATTCCCGAACGAGCAATGGCCACCCGAGTAATGTCGGCATACGGCACTGCAGAGATAACTTCTTGAAATAAACCAGGGTGACTCAACAAAATAACCCGTCGATTGGTGAGAAAAAGCTTCCACTGCCGACCTGAGGCCCATCCTCGGATAAAAAAATAACATCCAAAGAAAAAAAGCAGTGACAAACCTATCAACCCCCACGTGCCACGCGCTAACAAATAAAATAGAAAAAATGAACCGGCGATAAAAAATAATACCCCAACTACATATCGCCATAAATAGGTCGGAAGCGCACGCCCCACGACATACATGATTTCCTCTTGCGCGTGCAAGTTAAGTTTCTTTTTGATTGACATAAACAAATTAACTGCTCTTTTTTAGATAGTCATGTAAAACCTCGCGAGCAACCATCCGATCATCCCAATCTATTTTTTGGCCATGTGCCATTACCATACAGGGTTCTGTTCCTTTGGCAGTAAGCGCGATAGCGTCATGCGGTCTGGCCATATTCACTGCCAATTCAATTGCACGACGTCGATCAACTTCCACAAACAGTGTTGCGCCTTCAACTTTTCCAGCACGACGAGCACCTTCGGCCAACATCTCTGCAATCTGGTGTGGGTCTTCATCAAAACAATTAACATCGGTCACAATAACAATATCGGCCAATCCACCCACCACATTCCCCATAGTTTCCCGTTTCCCCACATCGCGTCCGCCGCCATCCGAACCAATCAGAGCGATCACTCGCCCACCATTCTCCTGAGTCATTTTTTTAAGAGCGAGGCATAATTCTCGAAGCGATAGTGGTTCGTGCGCGTAATCCACAATAAACGAAAAATTTTGTCCCTCATCAACAAACTCCATCCGTCCAGGAACCAGCGTCACACTAGCCAATCCGCGCGCTATTACTTCGTCGGACACCCCTTGTGAGCGACCTACAGCCATAGCTGCCAAAGCATTTGGCACATTAAATGATCCCGCAACATGTAATTCAACCGGCAATGATTCCGCTGCAAAAGATACTCCACGATTATGCGAGGCAATACCTTGACCATATACCATCTGATTTTGATTTTTTAGCAACGATGATTGACGAAGACCATATCCCCATAACTCATCCGCTGGGTAGGCAGCATAAAACCCAGCCTGCTCATCGTCTGTATTCACCACAATAATTTTAGGTACTAACCTGTTCTGTAAAAATTTTTTCTTTCCTAAACTAAGAGCAGCGAATAATTTTCCTTTATCGCGCCGCAAAGCTTCAAACCCACCATGTGCTTCAACGTGTTCCGGTGCTAGATTGGTAAAAACGGCCACATCATAGCACAACCCTACATGACGATATTGTAGAATTCCTTGTGATGATGTTTCAATAACCGCATACTGGCATCCAGCCAGAACCATGCGGCGCAACATTTTTTGAATCTCACCTAAACCAAGCATGGTCATTTTTTTGGTATTCAAAACTCGCTCTTCCCCCACCTGAAACTCAACTGTGGTCATCATACCCACTTTATAGCCCGCAGCCGATAAAACCGAAGCAATAAAACGACACGTGGTGCTTTTGCCTTTGGTGCCCGTAACACCGATTACAATCAAATTTCTCCCCGGACGACCGTAGAGCCAATAAAAAAACCAAGCTAAAAACCAATGACCAAATTTTTTAAGCTGCCCTATCATATTATGAATTTTGCCGCAAAGAAATTTCGTAGGCAATTTGCTCCAATTTTTGCAGCGCTTGTTTAGCTTGATCGAATTTAGTACGCAAATAACTGGTCATATTAAACCGCAGTAATTCTTCAATGATTTCTTCGGCCATCTGTTTCGAAGCCAATACTAATTTATTGTTTCTTTCAGTGGCTGCGCGCACCGCCAAACGATGCAACTCCCCCGGCACATCACAAAGTCCAGCCAAATAATTTTCGGGAGTAATTTCCAAAGCGGTAATTTTGCCGATCTTTCCTGTTTCTACAAACTGCTGAAACAAAACCGCTTCCACATATTCTTCAATAGCCGAATGAAAAGCGCCCTCATCCAGATTCCCCACACCATGAAACCTTCGAGATAGTCCCTGAAGCAATTTTTCGGCAGAACTGATCAGCATCTTTGCCTCGGCACTATCACCCCGTTGAAAGGCAAAAATAGCCCGTTTAGCGGCATGGAGAGCATCCCCCGCCTCCTTGATAATGACTCGGCGCATTTCGGCGGCCTGGAGGTAGCTAGAGCACAGTTTTTGCAGATATTTCTTATCAAGAGCCATAGTGAAAACAATAAAAATAAAGTAACTGTGTATAACCACAGTATAACATCCTTTACACAAATTCGCTATAATGCTATACTAACATCGATTTTTGGGTCGGTAGCTCAGCTGGTAGAGCAGATCCCTTTTAAGGATAAGGTCCCG
>CAYTMT010000047.1:0-5928 GCA_964439095.1 uncultured Gammaproteobacteria bacterium
GCGAAAAACCTTACTCCAAAGAAATGGGAAGCAAATACGTGGGCGACACCAAACCGCGCGCCAGCCAGATGTGGAAAAATTTTATTTAACCGTTTTATGCCACTCAACATCCCTCAAGTCGGCATAGGAGTAGTTATTATCAAAAACAACCAAGTGCTCCTTGGCCAAAGAAAAAACGCTCACGGCGAGGGCGCGTGGGGATTTCCCGGCGGGCATTTGGAATTTAACGAATCGTGGGAAGACTGTGCTATGCGCGAAACAGCCGAAGAAACGGGAGTGACTATCACCAATATTCGTTTTGGCACTGCTACCAATGACATCTTCCCTACCGAACAAAAACACTACATCACCATCTTTATGATCGCCGATTGGAAAAGTGGAGAGCCACAAATTATGGAGCCAGACAAATGCGCACAGTGGAAATGGTTTGCTTGGGAACAACTCCCCCAACCACTTTTTATGCCCATACAAAATCTGCTCAAACAAAATTTTAAGCCGTTATAAAACCGATATGCCGAAACGCGTAACAAAAACATATGATCAAAGCAGTCATTTTTGACTGGGGCGGAGTACTCATCGACAACCCGGCGGAGGAATTAATGGCGCACTGCGCCGCATTTTTAGGCACGGATGGACCAACCCTTAAAAAAGCCCTCGATCCGCTTCTCCCCGAATTTCAACGTGGCACTATTTCTGAGTCGGAGTTCTGGACTAAGATTTGTACTACTTTAGAAATTAATAGTCACGTAACGGGATCACTCTGGAAAGAAGCAGTCAAAAAAAGTTTTCACAACAAACAAGAAGTGTACCAAGTTGTTAAAAACCTGAGACAAAGCGGTTTTAAAACAGGCTTCATCTCCAACACCGAGTTGCCCGCCGTGGAGTATTTTCACGAGAATAACTACGACCGATACTTCGACGCGACCGTATTTTCTTGTGTAGAAAAAACCATTAAACCCGAAAAAGAAATTTACACCCTTGCCCTGGAACGACTGGGCGTGACCGCCTCTGAAGCCCTATTTATCGACGACAAACCAGAACTTATTGCCGGAGCAAAAAACGCCGGACTTCATGGCGTAGTGTTTGAGACAGTCGCCCAACTCACTATTGAATTACAAAAATATATCAAAAGCCAGTCTTAATTTTATCTAACTTAAACCCCATGAATGACTACATTAACGTTATAAAAAAATACGCCGTTTTTAGTGGACGATCTAGCAGAAAAGAATACTGGATGTTCATACTATGCCACCTTATCATCGGCAGCATACTCAACAATATTGGCAGGGTTACCAACAACAATCTTAGACCGATTTTCACCATTTACTGCCTCGCCCTACTCCTTCCCGGCCTTGCCGTCTCAATTCGCCGCCTGCACGACACAAGTCGCAGTGGCTGGTGGAGTTTTGTCAGCGCTATTCCTTTGGTTGGTTGGGTGATTTTATTTGTCCTTATGGTGCAGGATAGCACCCCTGGCGCCAACCAATACGGCCCAAATCCAAAAGAAATAAAAACAACCTAATATTTACAAATAAAAAACTCTCGAGCATCCGAGAGTTTTTTATTTCTGCCGACTCTCCAATTGCGATAGCCACAACCTTTGCCCGGCCGCAAGCGCAATGGCGAGCGCATCGGCTGCGTCATCGGGGGTAATTTTTTTCTTGATGCCGAGCAGAATTCCCACCATTTTTTCTACCTGATCTTTGTCGGCCCGGCCACTGCCGGTCAAGGCTTGCTTCACCTGGAGTGGCGTTAATTCATCAATAGGCAATCCCCGCTCCGCACCACAGAGTAAAATCACGCCGCGCGCTTCGGCCACGCCAATCACCGTCTTCGCGTTCTTGAAAAAAAACAGTTCTTCCACGGCCAAGCGGGTTACCCGATACTCCACAATTGTTTCTTGAATTTTTAAAAATATCTCGTGCAACCGTTCGGGGATAGTGTGCTTGGGGCTGGTGTCCACACAGCCATACGTTAACATTTTCCAATCATTCCCCTTCGTGCGCTCAATCACCCCATACCCCAGCCTGCCAAACCCGGGGTCGATACCGAGAATGCGTTCTGGATTTTTGGGTGCGGAATTTTGCATCACAAAATAATATTACTAATTACCCCGCATTGGTCCAGTAATTATCCACGTCATCATGTTCTTCCAGAGCCGAGAAAAGTGCCATGAGTGATTCGCGTTTGTCGTCCGGCACCGGCACGGTATCTTTTGGCATCCACTGCAACCCAGATTCGGCGGGAACAACATTGAGTTGTTTTACCGCGTTCACCAATTTTTGCAAATGATCCATCTTGGTCACCACCTCCACCATACCGTCGGCCTCAGTAATGTTTTCGGCACCAGCATCAATCAAAGCCAACTCCCACGCCTCTCGACCGCCCGGCACTGCCTGGAGTGCTTCGGCCGCGATATGCACCACACCACTGTGTTCAAACATCCACAGCACACTGCCCGCCCCGCCCATAGAACCGCCATGCGAGGACAAAATATGTTTAATATCCGACACCGACCGATTTTTGTTATCCGAAATTGACTTCACCAAAATCGCCACCCCACCCGGACCATAGCCTTCGTAGAGCGACTCTTCCACCTGCGCCCCGTCGTTCAATTCACCCGTGCCTTTTTTGATGGCGCGCTCCACATTTTCTTTGGGCATGCCCGCCGCCCTCGCTTTGTCGGCCAACAAGCGCAGAGCAAAGTTGGTTTCCATATCACCCCCGCCGGTACGTACCGCAATAGTTATTCCCTTAGAAAGTTTACTAAAAATACTGCCTTTTAAAGCATCCTGTTTGCCCTTTCGCCCTTGAATATTGTGCCATTTAGAATGTCCAGACATATATATTTTGGCTTAATACATAGCAAATTGAACGCTTTTAATATAACCCATCTTCTATCTCTTGACAAGAGTGCCAAAATGTACTATACTTTCCTGTTCCGGCATGGTGTCGGAAGGTAACAAGCTCTTTCAAAAGAGGAATCATGATCACGAGCGTCAACATGCAGATTGTGCTTTTCATCGAACTGGTCTTCCCCAACTATGAGGATACGGTGGTGCGGAGCGTCCTGCGCTACGACTTCGAAACCGTCGCCGAGGCGAAGAAGTGCCTCGAAGAATTCAAGAAGAACAAGAAGATGATCCAGGCGGTGATCCGCCAGGAGAAGCATAACCGCTACACTTTCTTTCGTGGATGGTACGAAAAATTCGTGATCGGCTTCCGCATTGAGAAGCGAATGACGGAACAGAACGGAGAGTTCTGTAGCCGCCTCATCGAACGTGGGTGGCTTTTCGACTGTATCAAAGAAGAATGTGCCCTGCTCGCAGGGCACACCACGATCACCCCCTGGGGCTAAAGCAACGGGGAGCCTGCCCACGCAGCCACCTCCCCACCCTTTCATAGCTCGTAAATTCTTGCGGATTGTGAAAGCGCAAAAAACACCCCAAGCCCTGGGGTGTTTTTGTATTGTTTCCCATTTCTCATTCGTGTGGTATTCTGTTAATTACTATGTCTACCCCAGAAACTCCTTCGTTCACTCCACCCGAAAAAACAGCCGAAAAGCAAGAAGCAATGAAGCAGAGTGTTATTAAACGGTTCACTGAGCTGGGTATTTTGCAATTTACCAACGACACCCCAATTCTGGACCGACAGCTCCTAAAAAATACCACCGTAGAAAAAATGTTTGGCACCCGTCTTTCTCGAGCCGAAATTTTTGCTTCCCTCCAACATCTTACCGGATTATTTGCCGATGAGTTACCTGTCGTGGACACAGAATATTTAACACCACCCCCACCTCACCCATTATTTTTTGCACCAACCAATACCAGCGAAGCTTTTGATCCTGTCTACATCAACGCACACACCAACGAACTGGGGATGTGGGACGTTGGCAGCGGAAACATGCAGAAATGGAACATTGAAACTACCCTCCCCTCACAAGAAAAAATTCGCCTCAACGAATTATTTCTCACCAAAACCATCTATGGAGATTTACGTGGCCGACGCAATGAGGAAGGAAAGCTAGAACTGTGGGATGAAAGCCAGCAAACATATCGCCCCATGAGCGCTAAGTATATCTCCGACAAGTTTAATTTTGCTGGAGATACCCGCCCTGGTGGAGGTAGCCTCATTCTGCGACCAGCGGAATACATCCAACGAGACTGTCCGGAAATGGTACAACGAAAATTGCTTACCCCTGAAGATTTACAAGTTGGACCTACGAGTCGCGAAATAGTTCGAGAAAAAAAGATCGCCAACGATCGCGGAGTGGTGCGGTTGGCAGGAGCAACATATATCTTTGGGAGTGAATTTGCCGGCCGTACTATTATACAACTCGGAAAACAAACCGGCGGAATTATCACCGAAACTCCCGCCGGATATCTGCGGATTACTCATATTTTTAAACTGCATTCGGATTCAGAAAACGAAGAACGCAAAGAAAAAATTCGTGCCCAAAAAAATGTAAAAAATCCGGCACCCTACGTGACGTACAAAAAAGAAGAAACACCACTTATCCCCTATTCCATCACCCTAGATCACCTTCCCGAAGATGGAGAAACTCCCACATCATACACCAGACGCCTAGAAGAAATTACTCAATTTGATTTTGCGTTTGTTGAACAACTCACCAAAGATCTTAGCAACGAAACCGGCGTTGGCTTACACACGCTTGATTGGAAAGAACAGCAGTGGCTGGCAGCAGCAGTAAGCAGCGAGCACCTGAGCAGGCCAAAACTAATTTTTGGCACCAAAAAATTCGGCATAGATTTTCTACGCTCGTTTTTGGCGGCAGAATTCAACGCCAACAATGCAGTTGCCGTTACTCATCTCAGCGAACATTGGCAAAAAAAATCAGCAGAACAAGCCTTCAAAGATTATGGCGAAATTATTTCTTTTGCCAACACTTTTACCGAGGCACTTATTCCGGAAATTAAAAAGGGCTTACCAGAATTTGCTCCAGGAAAATTTTTAAGCAAGCTCTGCCGACGCGGAGCGGATTTTTTATCCGCTATAGATATGCTCGTGCGGGAAAATCCCCTCATCACCTATGAAGAGGCAATCAAAAGAATCAATGCCACCTCTCCGGGCATCAACATAAAAGGCAACTATGAAGGCGTAATTGCCCAAACAGTAATTGAACTTACCAACGCAGTGGGTGATGCCGAAACACGAACCATTATTGATCGCGCCCTCACCGCCACCAAAGACGAAGAAATCTCCTCGGGATTAAAACGAGCGTACCAATATATTACGCCACAACCACCAGACACACTCGCCATTCATGATCTACAACAATTTTACAACACCACCCATTTTGAAGAGTACGAACTTAATCAAAAAATTAATGATAGTGAAACAAACTGGCTCTTAACCAAAATTAAACCAGACGACCAGGTGCTGGAGCTGGGCTGTGGCACCGGCCGATTGTTGGTACCGCTTACGGAACAGAAAATAAACATCAGCGGCATCGACCAATCGGAACGCCAAGTAGAACTCATTCGTTCCAAACATCCCGAGGTACAAGTACAAACGGGAAATTGGAGCCACTTGCCGTTCCCGGATGAAACCTTTACCGCCACATATAGCTTGGGGCGCAATATTCTGCACGAAACCAGTGCCCGTGGCCAATACCAATTTTTTGCCGAAGCGAATCGCGTACTAAAACCAAACGGTACGCTTATTATCGACATCCCCGATCGCGACAAAGGCGTTTACGAAAAACTAACCAAAAAATATCAGGCTGTTATGCAACAGCGCGGCATCACCAACACCCGCTATGGAACCATTTACGATTCACCCGATTCCGTAAACTATGCCACGCGCTATGCCTTTAGCATTGAAGACATCGAACGCCTTGCACGTGATACTGGTTTTGAAGTAGAAAAAATAGACCGTGCCACACTGCCGACCGGAGATAGTGATGAA
>CAYTMT010000048.1:0-5866 GCA_964439095.1 uncultured Gammaproteobacteria bacterium
CAATAGCAGACAAAGAAGAAGTAACTACAGTGGTGTGAAATAACGTACCTGCATTAACCGGCCAACTCAAGTTTTGCGTATCGGCATAGCTACTACTGGCATTGGTAATACCTCCAAAGGTGACAGAAAAATGCGCACCAGATGACAAATCAGCAGCCACAAAACCATACAATACCTTCGCATTATTATCAATTCCCACTCCTGGAGTGGAAGAAACCGTATGTGGGTCGGCGTCGTAACCATTGAGAACTAACCCCTCTTCGAGCTCCACTGCGTCATAGATAATTTCTTGCCCCACATATGAGGCATCAAGCCCAGCAATAATATTTAGGTCAATATAAGAAATGGTCGAAGAAACACGAAATGTCTCGGAAAATCGAGCAAAAGTAGAGGTTACCGCAAAATTTTTAACATACGGAGAAGTAGAGGCGTAACTTCCAGGACTCATTTGACCAATACACTGCCATACAGGAGCCTCAGTAGTGGAACTGACAAAGTTATATGCCATTATATAACCAGAATCACAAGCAACAGTGCTGGTGGAAAAAATCAAAAACCTGGCCACACCATCACTCCCCGCACTACGCGCGTAAAAACTAAAGGTATAATCCGAAGAAGGTGCCACATGCTTATCTTGATGCAACATAGACCCGTTAAAACCGTTACCTATTGCCACCATACTCAAAGCTCCTGCTCCCTCTGCGGAGGTGGAGGTAACACTAAATTCACTCCCACCTAAACCCGCCAGTACATCCGCCCATGGCGTAACAGTGGCGTTAAAGGTAGTGTTCGTAAATAAGTTACCAATTGTGCTGGTAACATGAGAAAATAGAGAGATGCCGCTTTGCGCAGTCGTAGTGGCGTTGGTAAGCGAAAATTGATCACCGCTGATTACTGTAGGAAAACCAAAACGAATAATATCACCACTGTGTAAATCCGCAGTAGTAGTGGCGGTAAAAACCCAACTGGTATTAGTGGCCCCAGAAACATTATCTACACCATTTGACGATGGTAGTAGGGTAAGCGACGATCCGACGTCCGCTCGCGCCGCCGTTAACGCGCTTAGCGCCCCACCCGCACACAGTAATAAAAAGGCAAGACGTAATACCAGGTTGTATTTTTTCATAGAACACATTAAAAACAAACATCCTGCATAGAGTATAGCACAAAAAAGACAGTCAAGCGACCGGCTGTGCATAAGCCAACATTTTTAGAGACTGTCACCCCCTGATAAATCTCAAAATATCCGCTGGTGAATCCGCAAAACCTATTACATTTTCCTCCACCTCCGCAAAATAACTCCGATCTTGAAACCCGTACGTTACCGCCACGGTTGGAATACCAGATTTTTCCGCTTCGCGCACATCACCGATGGTATCGGTGATAAACAAACACTCTGCGGCTGTGGTTTTATAGTCCGAAAAAATAAGTTCGAACTTTTCTGCCTTGTTTTTAGAGATTTCTGTTCCGTAAACCGCATCAAAATAATACAAGCCAACATTTTTCAAATACTCCTCCGTAGAAAACGCATCGGCCGAAGTGTTAATCACCAAAATACTGTGCTCCGCTAATTTTTTAATCACTTCTCCAATGCCTGCGAATACTGACAATGTTTTCTTCTGCGGATAATACACTTCCTGCATATATTGTTCCTTCTGCTCCGCGGAAAGTCGCGACGGTGGCATCTTGGCCACTTCTTCGTGGATATTACCACTAAATAATCTCCTGTGCTCCGCTGGCTTTAAATCCGGCCAATCCTCCAAGTTCATCGCATACCCATGCGCCCAACTGTCGATAATAACCCCGTCGAAATCGAATACAATAACTTTTTTGTGGTTCATAGATAAAAGATACTATAATTAAACATATAAACTATTGACAAAATTAATCAAAACTGCTATGTTGTAATTGTTTTTCTGCAGTAGTTGGCTTTCCGCTGACACAGAAAGACACCCTGCTCTTTCCCCACCACGGAGAATGTCATGAACTTCGAAAGTGACAGCACCCTGTACGAAATCGCTAATTTTCACCTCGGAGTGAAGAAAGCCTTGATCTGGGCCAACGACAAGGGACTGCCCTCGACTGACATCTTTACCCAAGCCGTAAAGTTTGCCAACGAATCAACTCTTCTTGAAATTGACGAGCTGATCTCAAGCTTTGCCACAACGCTCCAAGCACCAAGAGTTCTGGCACTGCTCCAGAAACACTACCAGCACCCGACTGGTTGCTACATGATCTCTGTCACCTACTACAGGTCGGCTGAGGCCGTGTACGCAGCTTACAGGTCGCTTAGTACCCATGGCATCGCCACCGAGAATATCCAGGTAGTGGATCTCCAGGGTGCCTGACGACAATATACCACGCCGCTATCTCGAACAGTCGAGGTAGCGGTTTTTGTTTATTCAACTTCTGGCCCAGAAGCCTTTACCTCCACAGACCGAAGAACCCGATGAGCTTGGGCTGTCCGTAGTCGATCTTCAAAATACGGATCTATTCTTTCACTCATAAAATATTGATAAAATATTATTTTCTTATTTATTATTTCTGTAGAACCAACACAAACTCGTTCCCTTGGCGCAACATCTGCGTCCCCTGCCAACCAGCAGCCAGTTTCTCCTTAACAATTTCCATATCAGCAAAACTAACGCGCTCTTCCTGGGTAAACACACGATTCCCCTCTTCGCCAGCAAGTTGTTTAACCAAATAAAACTTATCTTCTGGATCATTAAACCTTTCCAAAATAAAACCAGATTTTAATAAAGTGCCAATTGATTTTGCACCATCACGATTTTCAACCAAAACTTCGGCCACTATTTTTTGGCAGCCAGTTTCTCTGCTTTTGGACAAAGCCTTTTCTACCAATTGCGTGGCAAGAGTTTTTGCGTCCCCGTGCTCATCTCGATATATCACACCGTCTTTTTCACCGCCCCTAAACCGCTCATCAACATGCAACGCCCCCAAGTAGGCTTCTCTGCCGTCCTTGGTATCACTAATATCTACCTTAGTTATCCCTACCAGCTGTTCTCCAGATTTAACACCCAAACAAATTACTTTCCCTTCTTGTATCGCAATTTTTAATCTTTGAATTCGACGGACGTCCTCCCACTGGTCTATTCGTTGATTCGATGTAGAACCGATCTGATAATGATCCTTCCATTTATGTAAAAATTCAGGAAGGTCTGCTTCGGATTCCAAAACAAGCGGCAGAGAAACCGCCTCTGGTCGAGATATTTCTGGTGGTGAATTGTGATCTGGAGTAACCATAGGTAATAACATGTAATTGAGCGCAGTGAGCCGGCATCCTAAACTAGTCACAAAATGTGACCGGTTTGCTTTCTTTGTTATTAAAACACAGAAAAGACAACTAAACAACTGCGACAAACAACCCTTCCTCTTTGGGAATCACCAGCTCCCCTTGCTGCTCTATAAGATCGCTAAAAAAATCAACCAACTTTGCTTTACCCTGTGGCCCAAGCAGTGAAGCGACGTCGTTCATGGAATACGCGTACTCCACCAATAGCGGAATATCATCCCTGTGAATCACCAAGGAATTTTGGTGATCGATAATCTTGACCGTAAAAAAATGCGGACTTAGCAAGCCTGTTCCGGTGGCTAAATTAAACGGCCGATCAAAACGATGAGCATCAAAATTTTCGTCAAATTCGTGGATAAGATCATAAAATTTTTGCATGTGACTCGGCCCTAAACATGAAGCAAAGAACACACCTCCTGGCCGTAACACGCGAGCGGCCTCAGACAGGCATGTGTTAATTTGATCAATATGGTGCAATACATGATTAGCAATAACCACATCAAACGAATCGTCCAAAAACGGCCAGCGATCGTTGGCATCAACAACAGCATACAAAAATGAGGCATCAGCGCCAAGTATGTTTTTTGTTTCTTCTACCATTCCTTCTGAACGGTCAGTAACAGTAACTGTCCACCCGTCCGACATTTTACTCCTATTTCGCACCCACAAATCACCCACTCCCGCCCCAATTTCTAATATATCCGCCCTATCCGCAATACAAGCGCGCATCTGGTCAAACACCCACGGATACCACTGCCCACCATCTGTACTGCATTTACCATGGAGCGAGATGCGAGCAGACAGGTTGTCCGATTTTTTGTACTGCGCGTTGAGCCACGCTGGGTCAGTGAAGGCGGTGGGCGGTGTTTTGGGGATATGGGTCATAAATTTCGTGATAACAGTTGATGATTATTTACTCACGGGAGAATAAGCAACTTCCAAAATATAACCGTCTGGATCGTAAAAATCAACCGCGTAGTATCCTTTTGAATATTTATCTCCTACCGCCTCTTCTGGGCCACGGATAATTCGCGCTGAATATTCTGCGAGATACGCCCCCACACGATCAACCATAGTACTATCAACAGCCAGAAAACAAATGTGGCGTGGGCCAAGAGTTGACTGCATTGAGAGATTGCAATTTTCTGTAAGATAAATTTTTGTACCACCAGCTTTAAAACCATTCTCACCAGATGGCTCCCATTTGATAATAGCAAATAAGCCAGCATAAAAATGCATCGATTTAGCAAAATCTGAGACTAAAAATTCGATGTGCTTGATTGCGGTCATATTTGATCAACTATTTTTATCTTGGACGTGTCGCTTCAAAAAAGCGCGGCCAGATCCTGTTTTTAAATATCTTTCAAATTGAAAGGCCGTGTATTTGCCCTTAAAGGCAAAATAAGCAACAAGTTCTACAGGCAACCGCCTAGCAGTTGCTGGTACTTGGCCTTTTTGATGACGTCCCATGCGTTCCTTGAGATCAGAAGTACAACCGGTATAAAAACCATCATTGCATTTTAAAGCGTAGACATAAAACATACCCTCCCTTATTTATATTTTATGTTATGGCGGATTTTATCTCGCCGCAGCTTCGCCATTGATGTATCACCTAACTATTTTGTAATATAAGGTCGACTTACTCACCTACGCCCTATCGGGCTACGGCGCGGCGAAGGCGGAGAGTGAGGGATTCGAACCCTCGATGGCTTTCACCATACAGTCTTTCCAGGACTGCGCACTAGACCAACTATGCGAACTCTCCGTGTTTTATCCGCCTCATCGGCGGACCCGCTACAAGCGGGCTTTTGGCGCGGTTAATTTACCAGAAAACAGGATTATCGTCAATGTAGCTCCGAGCACTATCATCCCCCACTGCGCGGGGGTTAGGTGGGCGTAACGGGCATCGGCTCCGACTACGTCGGTGGCACGAAGAAAATCGAGGAAAAAGCGAGCGACGGTAAACAGGAGTAGCGTAACGTCAGCAATAAACCTGGGCGCGCGACGTGGGAGGCGGTAATACAGCAACAAGGCCACCAGGCCAATTGTGAGCGTCAACATGGCCTCGTACAGGCCCAAATCGTGCCGAGCACCACCGGGAAACCGCACGGCCAGTACAAAGTGGCTGAGCGTGCCAGGGTGATCGTGGATTAAAAAGCAACCCACACGCCCCACGGCCCAGCCAAACCAAAGACCAAGCGCGGCTACGTCCAGATAACGAGCCACATCGGCCCGGGATATTTTTTTTGTTTTTGCCCACAACCAAATACCAATCACACCACCCACTAAACCACCCACCGAAGCGCTACCACCGTGCCAAAAAGCCAAGATCTCTGTGGGGTGAGCCAGGTAATACTGTGGGGCGTAAAACAACACGTGTGCCAGGCGAGAGCCAATGAGCCCACCCACCGTGGCCCAGAGCATTACATCAAACACTGCCTCGGATGCTAATTTTTCGCGCATGGCAAAACGCTGGGCGAGAAAAAAGGCGAGCGCGATTCCGAGCGCAACGCACAACCCCCACACGTAGATGGTGAGGGGGCCAAGGGCGAT
>CAYTMT010000049.1:0-5679 GCA_964439095.1 uncultured Gammaproteobacteria bacterium
TTTGGTGTTGAATTTGTACACACCCACTCGGCCCAAATCGTAGCGATCAAAATTGAAAAACATGGCGTGCACCAAACTTTTAGCGTTGTCAGCAGTAGCCAAATCACCTGGGCGAATTTTTTTGTATACTTCAATCAACCCTTCGTCAGTGCTTTTGGCAATATCTTTTTTAAGTGTTGCGTCCAAAAAGTCAATGTGGGGATGAATGTTAACATCTTTCATTTTAGCTACCAACTCTTCATCGGAAGAATATCCTAAAGCACGCAATAATGAAGTGGCGGCCACCTTACGTTTGCGATCAACTTTTACCCACAACACATTGTTCTGGTCTGTTTCCACTTCAATCCATGCACCGCGATTAGGAATGATTTTGGCTCCATAATAACGGCGACCACGAACATTTTCGGCGGTAAAAAACACCCCAGCACTACGGATAAGCTGCGACACCACTACACGTTCGATACCATTGATAATAAATGTACCGCGAGCAGTCATGAGCGGAATGTCGCCCAAATAAATTTCTTGTGATTTGGTTTGTCCAGTACGGCGGTTGGTGAGACGAGCAGTAACCCGAAGAGGGGCTTCAAACGTCAAATTACGATCGCGGCAGGTGATTTCGGGAAACTTTGGTTCGTCCAAATAGTAATTTTCCAAATAGAGCTCCAAATCACGACCAGTAAAATCGGTAATTGGTGAAACTTCTTCAAAAAGCTCTTTAATACCATCTTTCAAAAACCAGCTATATGAATTCTTTTGCACCTCAATCAAATCAGGAAGTGGGGCACTATCTTGAACGTTCGTAAAAAATTTCCGTTCCTTTTGTTTCACTTGCTGACGCTTGAAGATGGGCATACGTAAGAAAAGTTAAAACGCGGAAGTTTAAAAATGAATGAGCGCAAACAAAAAATCTCCCCCGACATGGGTGATTTAGAAAAAATACCGTTTTAATTTGTAAGCAAGGTTAGCATGGGTATTTTTTACCTTGCGCGCAGCGTTTAGAACGAGCCTAAAGCCACACTTTTTGGCTGAGATAAGCTAAATTACCTCTGGCCTGATACAGTCCTCCCAAATGATGCCTCGAATTATATACCAATTTTGCTGTTTTGTCAAATGGAACGAACATTTTTATGCTTGTCAAGAAAAAAATAAATATTTGGCTAAAACAAGCTTAAAACTAGCAAATTTACCCACACTAAAAACTATTTATCCACAGCTTATACACCGAGCTGTTTTATTCATCGCTCCCCCAGCTTTTTCGCCCTTGCTTTTTGTTTGATTGCAGGCGTTTATCCTCCACTCGCGCCCTTCGCGCTGATCGAGATGGTTTGGTTGGAATGCGTTCTTTTTCGGGTACCAATGCTTCAGCTACCAAATTTTGCAGCCGTTCAATAGCGGTAGCGCGATTCTGCCCCTGCATTCGCTCTTCGTCCGCAGTAACCACAATTTCGTCCTCACCCGTAATTTGGTTGGCCAACCGTTCTCGAATAATGTCTTTTTGTTCCTCAGTAAACGAACCCGAGGTACCAATTTTCCAGCGCACCACCGCTTTGGTCTCGCGCTTATTCACATTCTGCCCGCCCGGACCACCCGAACGAGCAAAAGTTGTTTCCAGTTCGCTTTCGGGAATTGTAGTGGTAGTTGAGAGGATTTCTTTGGGCATATGTTCTTTTTTTAGATCACGATCACCGCCTAACGATGTTGGGTCAAAATAAAATTCTGAGACCATATAGAAAATTGAATAATTACTTAATTTCAGGAGGATGTATTGCCCTTCTAATCTTGAGTGCCAACACTTGACTATAGCTTTTTTCTTTCCCGTCAACTGTTTCATCTTTCCCTACAGCCGCCTGCCCTAAATCAGCTCCAAAAAAGCTTTTGGCCACTTCCAAGGCCAGCTCGGCGTTAGCTTGTGATGCTCCATGCATCACTATTTGATCATTTAACACCACACCTTGATCCTTAAGATCCTGAAAAATTTTGACATCGCCATCAAATTTGGCCACACGCAGCGCCCGCATAAAAGAAACAAACCTGGCGGGTGTGAGCGTGTTTAAATCTTTCAGTGAAATATAGGACTTAAATCTTTCACTGTCTCGCTCTCCAGCACTATTATTAATCGCAAAAAACAACCAGCTCTGTGAATCTTTGGTCCCTTTACGTACCCTGACTCCTTCTGTAATAGTTCTATTCCCTGCTTCGGCTTGCTCTTGCACCTGGTGACAAAATGACGAAAACAGCGCATCAATTGTTCCTTTAATTTGTGCTCTTTTTTCTTTTCTCATCCGTAATAATTCTTTTTGATCTTCCACCATCCGCTGCCATGGAGCCATTCGCAGCTGAGAATCGTCAATTTCTAAAAAGTTTTGGATAGCAAATTCTGCATATTCTTCTCGCGACACATGTTCCAGATCGACTCCTTGTTGTTTGGCAATCTGTGCTAATTCATAACCGGCCGCCCACCCGGCTATTTTTTTTCTGCGAGCAATCTCTACCGTGTCCAACACCTCCCCCAATATCCTATTACCTTCTTTTTTAATAGCCTGTACCGCTATTCCCATTCGCTTCCTCACCGTGTTAGCTTTTTTTTGATCACTCACCTGTTGGTGAGCTCCCAACACCTGAAAGGCCAATCGCTGGATAAGATTTTGATAGATGGTCTCTTCCAAATTTCCGGAAAAAGAAAAAGAAAAATTCGAGTCTTCTTCTTCGGGGTTCTTTTCTTTAAAAACCAGATAAGCCGCTCGTATTGCATCGAGTAGTGTGGTTTCTTCGACTGTCAGGTCGGCAATTTCTCGCTGTCCCCGTCTCCGCTCTTTCAGAATTTCAATTGCCTCTTTTTGGGCTTCCGGAAACATTTTCTTCTGCTCTGTCGAAAGTCGAGTATATCGTTCGGTTAAATGCTTTTCTTTTTGTTTTTCCCGTTCTTCGGCCGCTTTTTGTTCTTCTTTTTTTACAAATTCAATAGCTTTTGCTCTGCGCTCGGCCTCGACGCGATTCATTTCGGGGTCAACATACACCGGGTTTACCCACACTTCCTCCAAGGCTTTACTCGACATTCCTTTGTATTGTGGAGGAACAATAAAACCCTCCGAACTGGGTAAGTGTTGGGGGGGTGTTGTTTGTTCTTGAGATTTTTTTGGGTTGCTTTGCTCGGGCGAAGACATACAAAAAACCGCCTCCTTATGTAACAGCTTACACCTCCGCGCGAGAATCTTCAAGCAAAGGACTATACATCATAATCGCGTTATTCACCGCTACCAATTGCTCTGTAAGCTTTTCACCACTCTCCAGGTCGTAGGCAATTTTAAAAATCTGATTGTGCCGTATGTACCCACCCCACTCTTCATGGCGAATGACATGGTCGCGCTCTTCTACCTCATATCGCGTTGTAGCAGGCTGGCTAGAAAGCCATCTGCCCACCAAATGTGTTTTGGTAATCTCTAAACGCAACTGGAAGGTGCTTTGCGTCTCGTTTTTTATTTGTAAATCTATATTTGGATACGAACAGGTAGCCCCAGAACCAAACGGCTGCGTTCTGCCAGCATCGGGAAATACGTCATAGCTATGGCGCCAACGTTCAACTACCGATAGGGGCGTGTGCAGCGTCATCCAATAAATTAAATTAGACAATTGACACAACCCACCACCTATCCCCGAACGAAAACCGCCATTGTGCAGCACCATTCCTGGCATATACCCTTTTGCTTTCGTCGTCTGCCCGATGAGCGACCAATAAGAAAAAATTTCTTGGGGTTTGATTATCAAACCGTCTAGTTTCTTTATAGCCAGTCGTAAATTCTGCACTTTGTTGTGCTGCATCCACATTTCCACATCTTTTAACGGGCGCAATAAAATGGTTTGATGGGTGAAAATTTGGTACGGCAAATCCGTCGTCTGCCTCGTTCGCGCCAAACGTTTCCCCAAACAAAACCACTGTATGTTTTTTATACAGAAAAAATATATACCTCCCAAAAATATTCTCAACTGTGAGCGCCTTCGTGGTCGTTTCATATTTTCATTCCTAATTTAAAAACACAATCGCGCTCGATGGCGCGATGTGGTCTTTGCTTCCCTCCTCACTTTGTTCGTCGGGCTGACAGGACTTGAACCTGCGGCCTCATGGTCCCAAACCACGCGCTCTACCAACTGAGCTACAGCCCGATTTTGTAAATTCCTGTGCCGAGGGTGAGGATCGAACTCACGACGCAAGGCTCTTCAGGCCTTCGCTCTACCACTGAGCTACCTCGGCATTGTGGACCGGCAGGGATTCGAACCCTGGACCTCCGCGTTGCAAACGCGGCGCTCTACCAACTAAGCTACCGGCCCATTTTTTTACAAAGTACAACAATCGTATCAATTCTTAAGGAATAAGTCAATATACGTGCTTGAGAAATATATTACCCAACCAAAAAAGCAGGCCAACATACGCAATATCCAGGTGAAAACGCTTTACATAGTGCAATAAATAAAGTGCGAAAGCAAAGGGATAGCACGCTAAAACAAGTGGATTCCTAAATACCCGTCGGTTAGTCGCCTCAATCAAAGCGAACGCGTCTTGCGCCGAGGGAATGGCATGAAGCCCAATCGCCACCCCCAGCCAGAGCCATACCCACACGACCACCCGATTCCAGGGCGGCACTACCCAAGCAAAAAAAATGAGGGCCAACAACGAATTGATAATAAACGGACCGGCAGAAATTAAAAAACTCTGATACAATTTCTCTGGCTCATCATGCACCACAAACCCCGCCACCTGGTTGAAGCGAAACAAATTAATACGATGAATACGCACGCGCGCCAACACACAAAATAATGCATGCGACAACTCGTGGACTATCACTCCGGGAGCGGTAATTAACAATAATACGTACATCACACTCATAGCGACAAAGCTTTTTTTGGCGCGGACTGAATAAATATTATCGCCAATAAAGACCAAAAAATAAGAGCCAGGTCATTTTTAAAATACGGGTGATCCACCAACCCGTGGACAATAAAAATAACCAACGAAGCTACCAATGCGGCTCCGCACAACGGATCAATTCGAAACACCTGTACTGCTCCCCGTAAAGTAATTACCAGAATTGCTACAAAAAAAAGCATGCCGAACATTCCTGTTTCTGTCCAAAAATTTAGAATTGTGTTGTGGGGATATTCTAAGCGCTCCATAATTCTAGCCTGCACCAACGGCGCCTCAATATTGCGCACAAAATTACGAAGTCCGGCACCAAAAACAAAATGCTGCGGTGAAGCTGCCAAATAATTCCATGTGGTTCTCCACAAAATAAAACGATTTTGCCCTGCCTTATCCTGAAACAATACCGCCGCACGGAGCGAAGGAATTATCACACTCACCACTAACGCCACAATAACCGCGGCCAGTGCGATCTTTTTGCGGCCCAACAAAAAAACAAACATTACTCCACCCACCCCAACCGCCACCCACGCTCCTTGCGAAACAGAAAAAAATATAGCTAACACACTTAAACATAGCGCCACCCCGCTCATGAGACGATATCTTACCGCTACCCGAGCATCAATCGCCATAACCAACATGAGTGGAATTATCGAACCAATATAAAGCCCAATATCATTGGGCGAACTAAAAAAAGAAGTTACTCGCCCGCCAAAATCAACCCCTACTAAACTGGCTGGCCAAAAATGCCCTGTCGCTTTTTG
>CAYTMT010000050.1:0-2954 GCA_964439095.1 uncultured Gammaproteobacteria bacterium
AATGCAGGTACGTTATTTCACACCACTGTAGTTACTTCTTCTTTGTCTGCTATTGCTCTAGCCGCGACCAGTACTGAATCACTTATACGCCACACACCAAGCACAATTTCAGACCTGTCTCTTTCTGGTATCACCACTAGTCAGGTTGTGTTGAACTGGTCTTCTAGTACATATGCTAATTATTACGCAGTTTTTAGAAGCAGTTCCATTTCGGTTAACACCAGCACTGATTTGATTGCGACTTCTAGTGTGGCTACTTATACTAATTCAGGATTGTCTAGTAGTACCACTTATTATTTCGCCGTAGTTGGTGTGAATGAAACAAGCACTGGTACCATTTCTAATATCGCCAGTACTACTACTGCTCGTCCTACACCAAGCACAATTTCAGATCTTGCTCTTTCTGCTGTTACTACTGACCAAGCTGTATTGAGCTGGTCTTCCAGTACGAATGCCAATTATTATGCCATTTTTCGGAGTTCTTCTTTATCTGTTAACACCAGCACTGATCTGATTGCTACTTCTAGCGCCATTACATATACCAATTCAGGCTTGTCGAGCAACACTACCTATTATTTCGCCGTAGTTGGTGTGAATGAATCGAGCACTGGTACTATTTCTAATATCGCCAGTACTACTACGGATTCTGTTCCGGTCAGTAGTGGTGGTGGAGGCGGTGGCGGAAGTGGTAGTGGTGCGGTAAGGGTGGCTGTTCGTTCGGCATCATCCAGTCAGCCGCTTGCTTTTGTGCTTGATCATGTGGAATATTTAGGTGATAATCAGGCCAGGATTTGGGTTAAGCTTAATGCGGACACAGCGACTGTACGTGGGTATTTGCTCTCTACGAGTTCGGTGTTTACCGGCGCGACTGTCTTGGCTTATCAGCCGCTCGTTTCGCTTGTTGTTCCTGTTTCTTCCCAGCCGGTGACATTGTATGGTTATTACTATTCGACCACCGGGGATATCTCTAATGTTCTTAGCTTGACGGTAAGTACGGCGGTTGGTGTGGTTGTGCCTGTGCCCTCGCCTTTGCCTTCACCTGCTGTGGTTTCAATGCCTGTTTCCGTCACCGCAGATGTTTGTTTGGTAGATCCATTTCCTCGCAATCTTCAATCTGGATCAAAAGGTGATGATGTAAAAAAACTTCAAACATTCCTTAACACCAACGGATTTACAGTTTCTAAAACTGGTCCTGGATCATCAGGTAAAGAGACCTCTCTCTTCGGGGCTGGTACTCGAAAGGCGTTGATTGCTTTTCAATTACATAATAACATGTTATCTGATGGAAAGTTTGCCGGCGAAACTCGCACTCTTGCACAGTCATTTGTTCCGAGAACGCCTTGTCCCGTGCTGCAAAAGTTTCCACGCAATCTCCAAACTGGATCCAGAGGTGATGATGTAAAAAAACTTCAAGAATTTCTTAACGCCAACGGATTCACGGTCGCCATATCTGGCCCTGGATCGTCTGGTCAAGAAACTAATTTCTTTGGCGCTAGTACCAAAAAAGCACTGGTTGCTTTTCAGAAAAACCATAATTTGCCACCAAACGGATTATTAAACAGCGCCACAAGGGGTCTGTTAAATGAGTAGCTCTATGGTTTGTACGTTGGTAAAATAACCAGAGCTTTGATTAACAAGACGAGATAGCGCTAAGCAGTAGTAGGAAAAATTTCCTACTACTGTTTTTTTGAGACTTGTATTCTTAAAGTGTTTTTGGTAAATTATATGTAAGATTATTTTTCTTAGTATATGCACGAATCATCAAGAATGGGAGAGTCGGAGGTTAATGTAATCAACTATTATAATGAGATTGTGGTAATTCAGCATATTGTTGAGAGATTAGGAAATAACGATTGGGAGCCGGGGGCGTTCAGATGGTTGCTTGAGGAAGTAAAAAGAGATCCTAGCAAAGGAGAAGAAGCTCTGCTTCGAGCCAAGGAAATATTGGCTAAAAAAAATGATTATAAATAGTTGTTTAATTTTTCATATTAAGGAGGGTATGAAACATTCTAACTTGGGCATCTTGGGCCGTAAAATTATTTGGGCAGGCGCCGTTATTGGCGCTTTTTTATTTTTATGTATGGGTAGGGTGGGTGAGGCGCGTGCGGCGACGTATATTACTAACACCACCACATATACCGGGCAGGTAACCTGGGGTTTGGAGGGGAGTCCCTACGTGGTTACTAGTTATGTGGGGGTGGCGGCTGGTGGTAAATTAACCATTAATCCAGGTGTGGTGGTCAAGTTTGCTAGTAAAACCGCTCATTTGGAAATTTACGGACAGTTGGCGGTAAACGGTACAGAAACACAGCCGGTATATTTCACGAGTGTAAAAGATGATAGTGTTGGTGGTGATACTAATAATGACGGTAGTGACTCTATACCAGACACTAGTGATTGGGCGGAAGTGCTAGTTTTTGATTCTGGGCAGGCATTTTTTGACTTTACTCATATTCGATATTCAGGGACGCCTATTTATTCTTTCACCGGTATGAGTGCTGCTATTTTTAGTGTGGGTGGGACTATTGTGTTTAAAAATGGAAAACTTTATAACAATGGTTATGGTGGTATTATTCAATTCTACACTTCTTTAAATTCTAGTGTTACCGTATCTAACTCTGAAATATTTGACAATCGCGTTGGTTTAGGAGGGTGTGGTAACTTTTATGTATCTCAAAATTCATTTCATTATAATAATTTGCGCGCTTTTTTTGGTTTTTTTGGTGAAAGCAATTTTGAGTGTCCGCACCCCCATCTACAAAATAATTGGTGGGGTAGCCCGACAGGCCCATATTCTTCTTTGTATAACCTTGGAGGTAGTGGTAATGCTGTCGTTAGTAGGACTCTTCTTGATACGGATGATTTTTCTCCTTGGCTTAAGCGGGATCCTACGCAGTACCCTAATCCAGTGATTTTGGTTCCTGGGATTTTGGGTACTGAGTTAGTGCGAGGGG
>CAYTMT010000050.1:3054-5415 GCA_964439095.1 uncultured Gammaproteobacteria bacterium
TTTACTTTTCCATATGATTGGCGACTGGATAATCGCACCAATAGTCGGTTGTTAAAAAATAAAATCGACCAAGTAATGGCGAGTACTAGCGCCATGCATGTAGACGTGATTGCCCATAGTATGGGTGGACTCGTCGTAAAGCAGTATATGGTGGATAACCCCAATAACCCTATTGGAAAAGTTGTTTTTCTGGGTACTCCTCACTGGGGTGCGCCTAAAGCAGCTAAAGCATTGTTGTTTGGCGATAATTTGGGGATAGAAAAAATATTTTCATTTTTAAATCCGCAAGAAATAAAAAAAATCGGCCACAACATGTTGTCGCTTTATCAATTACTTCCAACTCGGGTGTATATGGCTATGGATAAATATGGAGGATATTTCTATGATTTGGTGGATGGTAAAATTCGGAATTTTTCTGAAACAAAAACCATGCTTCAAACTTTAGGGTTAAATAGCAGTTTGTTGAGCGACGCTGACTCTTTTCATTCTACTGCTTTAGATATCTTCACTCCGCCTCCTGGAACGACAGTTTTTAATATTTCTGGTTGTAATATCCCAACGATAGGACAAATTATCCGACGTAATAAAGGATCTGTTGAGGATGAATATTATTTGGGGATTGTGGCTGGAGATGGCACAGTTCCGCTCCTGAGTTCTGATGGAATTGTTGCGAGTACGAGTAATAAGTTTTTTGTAAAGGATGCCGTCCATCAAAATTTGTCCAGTAATAGTGATATTCAAAATTTGATTCGCAATATAATTAGTGCTCACCCAGATTTTTCAACGCTCCCCAGTCGAGTGTTGAGCAGCTCGACGACCTGCAAGGTTAATGGGGATATTGTTTCAGTGCACAGTCCGGTAGATTTGCATGTTTATGATGGGATGGGCAACCATATTGGTCCCGGGCCAAGCAGCTCGGTTGAGATGAATATTCCCGGGGCGATGTATGAAGAGATTGATCATAATAAGTTTGTATTTTTACCTGAGAGTAGTGGCATATATAGAGTGAATTTGGATGCGACTGCCACCGGTTCGTTCCATTTGCGCTTGGCTAAAACTGAAGATTCAACATTGGTCACCGCCGCTTATTTCAATACCGTTCAGGTAACCCCTGATAGTCAGGGAACATTTTTGTTGAACAGTGCCAGTTTTTCTTCTAGTACAATACCAACAGTTAAATTTAGTGCTTCCGGGAAAGGGAATACTACCACGCTTGTAGCCGCTTTGGTATTAACTGGAATTGCTGCATCAGACATCACTCCCCCGAGTACGACGTTGTACTTAAATGGAAAAGTACCTGTTTCGAGCGATTGGTTTGGGGCAAGTACTAGTTTGAAGTTGCTGGCTACTGATGCTGGTGTGGGAGTGCATTATTCAGAATACCGGTTGGGTAGTAATGGTAGTTGGGTTACGGCTACAAAAACTGTTTCTATTCAGCTTTCTGTCCCAACCACGTTGTATTACCGGTCTGTTGATAGTGTGGGGAATGTTGAATCTGAACATAGTTTTGCTATTCAGCAAGTGGACAGTGTTTTTCCAGAACTTACTATTTATTTTAACACCTCCACTAAAGCGCTTGGTTTTCGATCTACAGATAACCTTACTCAAAATCCAGTAGTTACGGTGGTTGGTACGAGTACGATTCGAACTACGGATGCGGTTGGTAATATGACGGAAATGCGGTTTAGTGATACAACAAGTACAACTATGATAAGTCGCAAAGTTAATAATTTGTTGTATAATGGAGTGAGCGCCCGGACAAAGTATGTACAGGGCACCCTGTTTTCGGTGGTGTGGCAATTTAATCGCGATTTTTCGTTTTTTTCGTTGACGCAATCAGTGATTGGTGCTGGGACATTTAGTGTGAATAGTGATTATAAATCAAGCAGGACAAGCACTATTATAAAAGGAAATTCTAACGGAACTGTTCTTCCGCAATTAACTTTTCCGGGAATTAAAACCGTCGAGACAAGGACGGATAAAGGGAAGTTCGGTTATTATTTTAAGTAATTTTTTATGATTTGGGATATTTGTGTTTTTCCGATAGGGTTTGCGTTGTTGTTAATAATTCTCGATTGGCCAGGTTTTATTGCTTATGGAATTTTTTCTAAATCAACTTCCCTTGAGTTTCCCCTTGAACTTTCCCTTTTTCTTGGTTTCATTGGTAACACACTCATTTTATTTCTCATCGGTTTGGCTATCGATAAATACACCAAGGGTAAACTAAAACCCAAGTTGGGTTTTCGCTATTTACTACCTCTTGCCTCATTCGTTTTGTATACCGTTCTCATTATTTTTGGCTTAGTTTACCCCCGTTGCACCTTTTAGCCTTCTTGCTCTCCCACGTCTTTCGTGGTAGGA
>CAYTMT010000051.1:0-5289 GCA_964439095.1 uncultured Gammaproteobacteria bacterium
GCCAAATTTAAACTTATAAAATCTGAAATTACGGAGCAGCTTGGTTTGCCCGAAGGTGTGTTTGTATTGGCTTGGACAACCACCCCGTGGACATTGCCGGGTAATGTGGCGCTGGCTTTAAATAAAATAATTTCATACGCGCTGGTACAATGCGAGGGTGAGCATTTTGTGCTGGCCACTGATCGGGTGGAAAAAGTTTTTGGGGAACGAGTGTATACTATTATCAAAAAGTTTGGTGGTAACGAATTAGAGGGAGCTCGTTACGAACCGCTCTTCCCATATTTTGCCACCACCGAAAATGCGTTTCGTGTAGTATCCGCTGATTTTGTAAGCCTCGAAGAAGGCACCGGCGTGGTGCATGTTGCCCCAGCCTTTGGTGACGACGACTATCAGGTAGGTAAGCGTGAGGCTATCCCACTGGTACAACACGTATCTATGGAAGGCAAATTTATCCCAGAAGTTATTGATTTTGCGGGGCAGGATGTAAAACCAATCGACGACACGACCAAAACAGATGTAGAAATTATCAAGTGGCTCGCGCACAACGGCAAACTATTTAGCAAAGAAAAAATTACGCACAGTTATCCGCATTGCTGGCGCTGTGATACGCCGCTCCTCAATTACGCCACGTCATCTTGGTTTGTGCGCGTTACCGACCTCAAAGAAGATTTGCTCAAAAATAACGAGGCAATTCATTGGGTGCCGGAGCATATTAAACAAGGAAGGTTTGGCAAATGGCTGGAAGGCGCCCGCGATTGGGCAATTTCTCGCAATCGTTACTGGGGCACTCCATTGCCAGTATGGGAAAGTGCTGATGGTGAGGTAATCTGCCCGGGCAGTGTGGCCGAGCTTGAGGTGTTGGCACAAAGACCGGTGCACGATTTGCACAAACACATTATCGACGACATCGTGATTGTTATTCCATCGTGTGCCCGAGGTGCTGGATTGTTGGTTTGAATCCGGGAGCATGCCGTACGCCCAACTGCATTATCCATTTGAAAATAAAGAATTTTTTGAATCCGGTTTTCCGGCCAAGTTTATTGCCGAAGGACAAGATCAAACACGTGGCTGGTTCTACACGCTCCACGTGCTGGCAACCGCGCTCACTCGTGGCGAGACCAAGGCCATTCCCGCATCAATCAGCACCGCCGCCTTTCAGAATGTAATCGTGAACGGCATCGTGCTGGCTGAAGATGGTAAAAAAATGAGCAAACGCCTCAAAAATTATCCAGAACCGGATGTGTTGCTCGAAAAATATGGCGCGGATGCGGTGCGTTACTACTTGGCGACGTCACCTGTAATGGAAGCCGAGGCTCTTAATTTTTCCGAAGCAGGCGTGCGTGAAGTGTACGGCAAAGTAATTAACACCCTCTGGAATGTGGTGGAGTTTTTTGAACTCTACGCGGATGCCACTGGTGGCGAAGTGGCCGGCACCAACCATGCGCTTGATCGTTGGATTTTGGCGAAATTGCAAACATTGATTTGTGAAGTGGGTGATGGTATGCAGGCGTATGAGCTGGTGCGCGCCGCTCGTCCAATTGGTGAATTTATTACTGAACTTTCGCAGTGGTATGTGCGTCGATCACGCGATCGGTTTAAGGGTGGTGATGTGGCCGATAAACAAGCGGCTGTGGCTACCCTGCGTTATGTGTTACTGACGCTGGCCAAAGTGATGGCACCATTCATGCCATTTATGGCTGAAAAAATATATAGACTGTCATCTGTGGGCGGAGAATTAGAAAGTGTGCATTTAGAATTGTGGCCGAATGTGACTGAGCGGTGGGTAGATGAGCAAATTTTATCTGCTATGAATACCGTACGCGTCGTTGTAGAAATGGGGCTTGCCTTGCGCGCCGAACATGGGCGAAAAGTGCGTCAGCCACTAGCAGAGTTAGTGATAGGAGTAGAAAATTTGCCAACAGATCTCCAGATTATTATTGCGGAAGAATTAAACGTAAAAAAAGTACGTGTTACTACCAAAACAGAGCCAACTGATTTTGCTCGTAAAGAGGGGAATGGTATTACCTTGTTTTTGGATATCACTCTTACTCCCGAACTCAAAGCCGAAGGTTTAGCACGCGACATGGTGCGGGCAATCAATCAGTTGCGTAAAGATCAAGGATTAACCATCAAGGACAATATTACTGTGCGATATGCAAGTGCTGATGCGTTGGTGGGGGAGGCAGTAACGGTATTTGGCGAACAAATTATGGCCGATACACTCACTCACCAAATCACGGCAGATGCCACTTTGTTGGGCGTGGAAACAGTTGCGCCAGTGACAGTCGGTGAAGCCACAGTCTATTTACAAATCGAGAAAATTATGTAATTATATCCGCCGGTACCGGCGGATTATGCCGATGTAGCTCAGTTGGTAGAGCGGCGCATTCGTAACGCGCAGGTCAGCGGTTCAATCCCGCTCATTGGCTCACAGTTAACACTACCGTCTATGGCCAAAATCCTCATTATTACGGATACCTGGACGCCACAAGTGAATGGGGTTGTCACTGCACTCATTGCTACCCGCGACCAGTTAGTTGCGCGTGGTTTTTCTGTTTCCATAATTCATCCCGGGCAGTTTTTTACCGTTCCTCTGCCCACGTATCCTGAGATGCCGCTGGCTTTATTTGCTTTTTTATCTCTGAGTAAACGAATTCAGTCGGAAAATCCAGATTATATTCACATTGCTACAGAAGGACTGTTAGGTTATTACGCATTGTTGGCTTGTCGCAAATTAGGGTTGATTTTTACTTCGTCCTATCACACACACTTGGCAGAACACGTTGCACTTCGGGCCACAAAGCGTATTTCTATTTGGGCAGTGCGTTATTTGCGCTGGTTTCATTCGTTTGCTCGGGTTACTATGGTAGCCACCCCAGGATTACAACGTGAGTTGGTGCACCTGGGGTACGAACGCGTGGTGGTTGCCCCATTAGGCGTTGACCTAGAACGCTTTCATGAAATACAAAACGAGGATGAAAGAATTAATTTTCCTCGGCCAATTTTTTTGTACGCTGGACGAGTATCTCGAGAAAAAAACATTGAAGAATTTTTAGATTGTGTTTTACCAGGGACAAAAGTGGTTGTGGGTGATGGGCCAGAGCGTGCTGATTTGGAAAAAAAATACGGCGCCACTATTAAATTTGTAGGGTACCAAGAGGGGAAAGAGCTTGTTCGTTATTTTGCCTCGGCCGATGTGTTCGTTTTCCCTTCGCGCACTGACACGTTTGGGTTGGTGGTTATCGAAGCCCTGGCCTGTGGTGCGCCAGTTGCCGCCCACGATGTGATGGGGCCGGGGGATATAATAATAACGGGCGTAGACGGGGTTTTGAGTGAAGATTTAGGCCAGGCAGCCAAGGATTGCTTGTCTCTGTCCCGTTCTGCCTGTCGAGCCAAAGCCTTGCGCTATTCTTGGGCACATGCGGCTGAGGTATTTGTGTCGCATTTGGTTTTTGCTCGAGATAAAACGACTATTGTTCGCTAGAGGTACGTTGTGGTATACTAATCACGAAGTATTTCTTTAGTCGTTATGATCACTCTTGAAGGTATTTACAAAATTTATAACACTGATTCAGTGGCGCTTCGTGACATTAATTTACACGTTGAAGCTGGGGAATTTGTGTCTCTTGTCGGTCAAAGTGGCACCGGAAAAACCACCCTAGCCAAGCTGCTTATTGCTGAAGAGCGTCCTACTAAAGGCAAAATATCGGTTGGTGGATGGGATATTACGCGCATTCGTCGTTCTGATATTCCATTTTTACGTCGGCAAATTGGCGTGGTCTTTCAAGACTTTAAATTGCTCCCCAAAAAGACGGTTAGTGAAAACGTGGCCTTTGCTTTGGAAGTTTCTGGCGAAAGCAATGTGCGCATTCGCACGGTAGTGCCCCAAGTGCTCGAAATTGTGGGTTTGGCAGGTAAAGAAGAACGTTATCCACACCAGTTATCTGGTGGGGAGCAGCAGCGCGGGGTAGTGGCACGGGCATTGGCACACCGACCAAAAATTCTCATCGCTGATGAGCCCACTGGCAATCTCGATTCTATCAACACCATGGAAATTATTGAAATTTTAAAAAAGATTAATGAGTTTGGCACCACCATTCTCATGTCCACCCACAATCGTGAAATCGTCAACCATCTCCGCCGTCGAGTGATTACTTTGCGTAACGGCGAAATTGTGAGTGACGAAGCGGGTGGTAAATATAAACTGTAGTATGTTTTCATTGTGGCGCATTACCAAATTTGCTTTTCAAGATATGGGGCGCAATCTGGGTCTGTCAATCATGACCGTGTTTATTTTAGTTTTGATGTTGTTATCGGTTAATGTATTATGGTCGGTTGATGTGGTCACCTCCGAAGCCATTCGTTTGGTGAAAAACCAAATCAACGCCAGTATCTTTTTTACCGCTGAAGCCAAAGACGCGGACATTGACGCTATCAAAAAATACGTTGTTTCTTTTCCAGAGATAGTTGAATCGTCACTCCAAACACGTGATCAGGTTTTACAGTCGTTTGCCGATCGTTATCAAACTCGTAAAGAGGTAACTGATGCTCTGGCTGAGCTTGGCTCCAACCCTTTTGGTCCCACACTTATTATCAAGACCAAAGAACCAGGTGATTACAAAAAAATCCTAGATTCGCTTAACACTCCAGAGTACAATAAAATCATCGAGGGAAAAAGTTTTGATGAACATCAGGCCGATGTAGTGCGTATTCAGGATATCACCAATAGTGTAGAGCGCATGGGGTTAGGTCTTTCTGCTTTGTTTGCAATTATCGCCTTTTTGATTATTTTTAACACCATTCGCGTGGCTATCTATACTCAGCGCATGGAAATTGGTATCAAGCGTTTGGTGGGTGCCAGTAATTGGTTTATCCGTGGACCGTATTTAGTGGAGTCATTGGTGTTTACTGTTTTCAGTGTATTTTTTACCCTGGCCGTTATTTATATTTCTTTGCATTGGGTGGATCCCTATTTCCGCATTCTGTTTGCCTCAGAGTTCTCCTTGACAAGATACTACAATTCGCATATTCTAATGCTCATTGGCTATCAGGCCCTAGCTGTGCTTTTATTGACCGTTATTTCCAGCACACTGGCCATGCGCCGACAGTTGAAAATATAAATTCCGCCTCATCGGCGAACATATTCGAGGATCGTCTAATGGTAGGACAACGGACTCTGAATCCGTTTATCTTGGTTCGAATCCAGGACCTCGGGCGACCAAAGTGAGTGAAAAGAGAAAGGACTACCTATGGTTATAGTGTAGTCCTTTTTTTGACTGTTTATGGCAG
>CAYTMT010000052.1:0-1509 GCA_964439095.1 uncultured Gammaproteobacteria bacterium
ACCGGATATTCGGTGCCGCTTTGCCCCAAATACCCTTGGCCGATAAGATTTTTGAGGTGCGAGAACCAATCATCTTTAGAAATATCCGCGCCCACGCCATATGTTTTAATTTCTTTATGCCAATTCTTGATTTTCTCCGCTTTGGAACCACGCAAAAAATCCACTAAAAATGAAAGTCCGTAATTTCCGCCCAGCCTAGCCACGGCCGACAACGCTTTTTGGGCGATAATGGTGGCGTCGAACTGTTCGTAATTACTGAGGCATACGTCGCAATTTTGGCAATTGCCAGTAAACGACTCGCCAAAATAGGCGAGGATTTTTTGCCGCCGACACACCGACATTTCGCACAAATCGGCCATTTGCTGGAGTTTTTGCAGCATAATCGCCGACTGTTTTTTGTTGCCCTCCACCGTGGCAAATTTTTTAAGTTTTATCACGTCGCCACCGCTGTAAAACAAGAGCGCCTCGCTTTTGAGCCCATCGCGCCCGGCCCGACCGGTTTCTTGATAATAACTCTCGATATTTTTGGGCAAATCCACATGCACCACAAACCGCACATTGGATTTATTAATTCCCATCCCGAAGGCAATCGTGGCCACAATAATTTTTACTTCATCTTTCAGAAATAGCGTTTGGTGTAACGCGCGTTTTTCGAGTGACAGGCCGGCATGATATGGCAGGGCCGCAAACCCGTCGGCCGTTAAATCCCGCGCCAGATCTTCGGTGGATTGACGTGATAGCGCGTAGATAATACCCGCGTCATCCCGATGTTTTCGCAAATAATCAAGCAATCGGCCATACATGTTTCTTTTGGGCTCGATCGTGTAACTGATATTTTCTCGATTAAAGCTGGAGATAAACGTACGCGGATCGCGGAGTCCGAGCTTTTTTACAATATCATCGGCCGTCATTTTGTCGGCCGTGGCCGTGAGCGCAATCGTGGGCACGCGCGGGAAATCTTTTTTTAAGCGCGCCAACTCCCGATATTCCGGCCGAAAATCATGCCCCCACGACGAAATACAATGCGCCTCGTCAACCGCAAAGAGCGAAATGGTGCATTGTTTTAAAAACTCCATAAAATGCTCGCCCGCGCCAAACAAGCGCTCGGGAGCAATATATAGCAACTTCAAACGGTTGGCGCAGATAGCCGAAAAAATCTCGGAGCGTTTTTCGGGAGGAGTGGACGAATTAAGATAGGCCGCCTCGATGCCGTTCACCCTAAGCGCGTCCACCTGATCTTTCATGAGCGCAATGAGCGGCGAAATGACCACGGTTAAACCCGAAAAAATGAGTGCTGGAATTTGATAACACAAAGACTTGCCCCCGCCGGTCGGCATGAGCACAAACGTATCCTGCTTATTCAGCACGCGCGTGATAATCTCTTCCTGATTGGCGCGAAAAGCACTATACCCAAACTTGTTTTGCAAAATCTCGAGCGGAGCCATACCCACAAAAACCCATTACCATAACACCAGAATGATATACCAAAATTACTCCGCTGGATAGTGG
>CAYTMT010000052.1:1609-5229 GCA_964439095.1 uncultured Gammaproteobacteria bacterium
CCTATGCCGGTTTTGGCATTGATTTTATCGCCGCGTTTGTGAGTATCTGGGCGGTGGATGGATTCTCCATAGGCCTCATTATGCCGCTGGCGTTTATGGGAATTTTGGCCGCGTCCTATATTTCCTACACCAAATTAGCCTTAAAAAAATAATTTATGTCCGTTAAACTCAACCCATATCTTAACTTTCTCGGCCGCACCGAAGAAGCGTTTAACTTCTACCGATCTGTTTTTGGCGGCGAGTTTAGTATGCTCCAGAGATTCAGGGACACCCCTGACTTTCCGGGAAAAGAAAAAATGAGCGCCGCTGAATTAGAAAAAATAATGCACGTGTCACTCACAATTGGCGACAACACACTCATGGCCACCGACGCGCTCGAATCACAAGGCCACACGCTTACCGTGGGCAACAACGTCAGCTTATCGCTCGGGGTTGATTCCCAAGCAGAAGCAGACCGCCTATTTCACGCCCTCCAGGCAGGCGGCGGAAAAGTCTGCATGCCGATGACCGAAATGTTTTGGGGATCGTATTTTGGGATGGTAGACGATGCGTATGGGGTGAAGTGGATGATAAATTTTGATCATCAGACACAAGCGTAAAAATCACTCATACCAAAAGATAAAAAAGAGCAGGTAGCCCTGCTCTTTTTAAAAATTCTACTCCAAATTTAAGGCATTTTCCCAAGCCCTTTTGCTTCCAGCCTTTGTCTTAATTCTGTTTTTTCTTCTTCGTTAAAACTGTCTAAAATTTCAGCAATTCCTCTACTGAAATTTCCTAAAAGTTTATTAAAAACACTGTTTGGGCCAGACATATCTAACCCCTCAATTCTTCTAACCCCCTGCTGAGTCTCATTTCTAAATAGAATTTTCTTTTTTTCATCACAAAATGTCGCTATCTCAAGATAGGTTTTAATAGCTCCAACAATAATTTCCATTTCACGAAGTGTTGTTTCAACTTTTTCTTTCTCATATTCATCAATAGTTGGACTCTCTTTACCTATTTTCCTAAATACTCCCGGCCCCATTCCCATTTCTGGAGATCCCATAATAAATGTAATTAAAAATGAATTACACCTTTATGTTACCCCCCCCCCCGAACATCCGTGCCAAACCAAGGGGGTGATAAGGAAAGGCAAGCCCGTTCGGAAATTTCCCAGATCGTGGCAAAAATAGTATGGAAGACCAGATAGAGCTCTTCGGATTTTATCAAAACCGCACCAGCGTCGCTGGCGGGCATAATAAGAGCTACTTGCTTATCAAACAGAATTGTTTTAGAACGAAACTGACCCTGCATGCTTTTGGGCATAACACGCACCTCGCGCGTGCCCGGTGATTCAGCCGCCACGCGTTTTTTGTTTTTCTTTACCTCCTCCCACAATGCTCGATCATGCAGATGGCGTTCTCTTTTTTTGGCGGCGACGTAATCATGAAAATTTTTGCCATACTGTTCTAAAAAAGAAACAGTGGGCGTAATAGATTCCCAATGACGCGAACGACAATACAGTGCTTCTTCGTAAACCGCTTTTACCCCAGCAATCCCCTCAAAATGTTGAACTTGGGTGGAAAAAACAGGGCTTTTTTGTAGCAACTTAAGGTCAGGTAGAATTTTCTCCAGGTCGTTTTTCTTGGCTTCAATCTGTTTTATCTGTGCTGATAATCCATGCTGCAAAAACTGAGGCGAGATCATTCCAAAGGCGAGTTTACCGCCCGCTATTTTTTTATTGGCCAATCCTTTGCTGAGCAAGGTGTCAATCGCATGATAGACGGTGGTGCGTTTAATACCCGTCAGTTTTACTACATCGTTAACTCCCACGGTGGGATAGGGTAATGCAGCCACATAGATTGTAGCCTCAGTCGCAGTAAGGCCGAGGGTGAGTTGTAGTTGGGTATGAGTATCTAGCATAGCATTTACTGCGTATAGTTATAGTAAAATATACCGTTTATGTCAATTCGTGTCAAATATACTTGGACACTCTGTCGTTAACGGTGTACGGACAGTTCTATAACTCACACTACCCTTCTTGTATAGTTACCGCGGTTCCTTCCCCGCCCTAAGGCTCGACACTGTCGAGAAAAGGGCACCTACCACCCCCTTCATTGGCAACCACCATGAAGAAAATCATGATCGACATCGGCGGCGTTCTTGGGCCTACCCTCGCAGAACGCCAACTCGAGGATGGCACCTATAGTTTGAAGCCAGGCCCAAAAAGAAACGACCGACTGTCGTTCCTGGACCTTCGCGAGGAGGCCAACTTCGAGATCTACATCATCTCTCGGGCCAGCTCCATGGGGAGAATCAAGGCCAACATAGCTTGGCTCACGCATTGGTTCCCGGAGATCACACTCCAAAAGCCAGGCAAGGTGCACATCGACATCTACGATGGACCACGTTCACACAAGGCCGAACTGGTTCGCAAATACCAGATCGACGTGGCCGTGGATGATCACTACGAAGTGTTGACCTACATGCCGCCGAATGTGCACCTGTTCGCCTGCCGGCCAACCCCCAAAGAGGTGATGGAGTACCACAATGAACTCACAGGTCGAGTGGTGATCCATGTCGAATCGTTCGCGGAGTTCGCCGCCTGCATGTTTGTGGGCGACAACTAGCGGTTGCGCCAGATACAGTCAGAGGGCGTCTGTGGACGCCCTCTATTTTATTACACGCTAAAAATATACAAAAAAATACCTAGTAAAAACTAGAGAGCAATGCTAGAATACAAAAGCTAATTTATTAATTCTCAACATGCCCACCCAAAAAATTACCCCACACCTGTGGTTCAACACCGAAGCCAAAGAGGCAATGACGTGGTACGCCACCCTCTTCCCCCATTCCCACATTGATAATATCACCACCATCACCGGCACTCCGTCCGGCGACTGCGATATTGTTACTGCCACATTGGCCGGCCAAAGCTTTATGGCCATCAGCGGCGGGCCGTATTTCAAGCTCAATCCAGCGATATCATTGTTTGTGGTGTTTGATAACGAAACCGAAATTGAAACGACTTGGAACGCGCTATCTACAGGTGGCAAAATTATGATGCCCTTTGACACCTACCCTTGGGCGCACAAATACGGATGGGTACAAGATAAATACGGATTGTCCTGGCAACTTTCCTGGAGCGAACACCACGTGCTCGAGCAAAAAATTACACCATCTTTGATGTTTACTCAAAAAATGTCCGGCAAAACCAAAGAAGCGCTTAACGAATACACCAGCATTTTCCCAGACTCCAAAATTGACCTGCTTGTACCGTACGAAAAAGGCGAGGGCGACACCGAGGGCTTTATTAAACACGCCCGCTTCACCTTAAATGGCCAACACTTTATGGCCATGGACAGCTCCGGCCCACACGAATTTAATTTCAACGAAGCGTTCTCACTAATCGTGCATTGCGATACACAGGCAGAGATAGATGCGTACTGGGAAAAACTCTCCGCCGTTCCCGCCGCCGAACAATGCGGCTGGCTCAAGGATAAATACGGATTGTCGTGGCAGATCGTGCCGACCATTATGAATACCATGATGACAAACGGCACCAAAGAACAAACTGCCCGCGTCACCCAGGCGTTTATGCAGATGAAGAAGTTTGATATTAAGAAGCTGGAAGAGGCGTA
>CAYTMT010000053.1:0-5166 GCA_964439095.1 uncultured Gammaproteobacteria bacterium
TGAAATGGTTCGAGTGGCGGTGATGGGAGCGTCGAGCAATGAACTTCGCTTTGCCGAGGCGCGTGATTTAGCTAACTGGGTGATTACCAACTATCAGTGGCCAGCTATTGAGGCTGTTTCGACGAGTGTTCCATAATGTCATCGGCCCAAAAATGTGCTATACTATAATCACAGATTTATTTTTCTGTGATTTTTTATGTCGTTGGCTCCAATTACTTCTGTTAAGCATCTTACTGATAAGGTTGTTTTGGTTCGTGTTGATTGGAATGTGCCATTAAAAAATGGACGAGTAGTTGATGATTTTAAAATTATCCGAAGCTTAGCGACGATTCGTTGGCTCCAAAACAAAGGAGCCAAAGTTGTGCTTATGAGTCATCTTGGTCGCCCAGTTAAGCCAACACCGTCCCTTAGCCTCAAGCCTGTGGCTCGTTACGTTGAAAAAATGCTTGGCTGTAGTATTCCGGTGGTGCCACTTATCAAACCAAAAGATACTGCTTTAGTACAAAAAGCGATTGATCGTTTGAAGCGACACAGTGTTTTGTTGCTCGAAAATATTCGTTTCCACGCCGATGAAGAAAAAAATACCGGTAGACTAGCCAAACTATTGGCTCATTTGGGTGATATGTACGTGCTTGATGGTTTCGCGGTAGCACATCGCTCGGCGTCGTCGGTGACTGGTGTTCAAAAATATTTACCAAGTTATGCTGGTTTGCTCCTAGAAGAAGAAATGACAGTGCTCTCTAAAATTATGGACAAACCAAAACGTCCGCTCGTGGTAGTACTCGGTGGAGCCAAGGTGGACACTAAAATTCCAGTGCTCAAACATTTACTTAAAAAAGCTGATTATATTTTACTTGGTGGTGGTTTGGTGAATACGTATTTGTGGGCGACCGGACATGGAGTAGGTGCTTCAATTATTGGTAAAGAGTTTAAAAAAGATATTATCAAATACTGCGCTAACAAAAAGGTGATTATGCCGGTAGATGTGATTATTGGTGATGAAAAGGGTAAAAAAGCCTATGCTGTACCTTTGGTGCAGAAGCTCAATTTGGCTAAAAACCAGGCGATTTATGATATTGGCCCGGCGTCAGTTTCTTTGTTTTCTCGGTATATTAAGAAAGCTCAAATGCTCGTGTGGAATGGGGCGATGGGTAAGTTTGAAGTCAAACAGTATGGGTATGGCACCAAAGCTTTGGCCTGTCTTTTTGCTGCTAGATCAAAAGGGCGTGCGGTTGGTGTGGTTGGTGGTGGCGAAACGGTTGAGTTGGTGCAGCAGCTTGGTTTGCTGTCGAGCATTGATTTGGTTTCGACCGGTGGGGGAGCGATGCTTGAATTTTTGAGTGGCAAGAAGTTGCCCGGTGTGCTATAATATAAATAGATTTACTATATTTTTAAAAAGTATACTACCTTTTAGGTAGTTACACGGAGGAACACGTATGCCAACTCTCAAAAAATTAGCGATGCCCCCAACAACGAGTGTCACTCGTTCACCCGAAGTCTCTGCTCCGCCACAGCATCATGATGATTTTGGTAAAAAAATCATGTATGTTTTGGGTGCAGTTTTTTTGGTCTACGCAACACTCTATTTGGGCACATTAATGCGCAATAACATTAAGAAATACCATACAATTGGTATGGCTGATCAAATGGAGCGCACCATTACAGTTACTGGTTTTGGCAAAGTGAACGCTAAAAATGATATTGCCATGACCACTATTGGCTATAGCACTGTTGATAAAGATGTTTCCAAAGCACAAGCTGACAATGCTAAGGTGATGAATCAAATTATTGCCGACCTCAAGAAAATGTCTATTGCCGACACTGATTTGCAAAGCGACTATTCTATTTATCCTGAATACGACTATACTCCAGAACGAGGTCAATCGCTCAAGGGCTATCGCGTGACGAGTAATGTAGCTATTAAAATTCGCGATTTATCAAAAATTAGCGATATTCTTGGTTTGGCTGGTAAATATAACGCTAATCAGGTGAGTGGTCTTAGCTTCACTATTGATGATCCAGAAAATTTGAAGGATATGGCTCGCGCCAAAGCGCTTGAAGAGGCAAAAATGAAAGCACTCAAGTTATCTCGGTCGCTCGGTGTGGTATTAGGTGAGGTTGTTGCCTACGGTGACTATGATGCCCAGGATTCATACCCAGTCTACGCTCGTGCTTCGTATGATATGAAAGAAGGTCTTGGTGGGGCAGCCCCAACTATTGCCTCGGGGAGCAACGATATTGGTATGAATGTCAGTGTTACCTACAAGATTTATTCTTCAAAACGTTGGTAAAAAATACTTCTAAAAAGAGCCTTGACGGGCTCTTTTTTGTTCGTCGCTCCTATGTTATACTACCGCCTAGTATTGTTAATCTTTTCTCTATGAAAATTAAGTCGATTCTAGCCCGGGAGGTGCTTGATTCTCGTGGTAATCCCACGGTAGAAGCGAAAATTACGTTGGATAACGGTATCACAGCTTCGGCCAAAGTTCCGTCAGGAGCTTCCACTGGTACGCATGAAGCGATTGAGCTTCGTGATGGTGGTAAGCGCTATGGCGGCAAAGGTGTGTTGAAAGCCGTGACAAATGTAAATACCATCATTGCTCCAGCACTCAAAGGTTTGTCGATTGATAAGATTCGGGCGATTGATACACGCATGCTCGAGCTCGACGGTACCCCTAACAAAAGCAAATTAGGAGCGAATGCTATCCTAGCTGTATCCTTGGCTGCGGCGCGAGCTGGCGCTTTGGCGCTTGGTATCCCTCTTTATCAATATATTCGCCATGTTTATAAGATTCCGGAGCGAGGATATCGCATGCCGATTGCTACGATGAATATTTTGAATGGTGGCCGTCACGCTGATAATGGTTTGTCTATTCAGGAGTTCATGATTATCCCTCGTCATAAATTGTTTCGTGAGCGAGTGCGTATGGGGTCGCAAATTTTTCATGCTTTGGCTAATATTTTGAGCCAAAAAGGCTATGCTACCTCGGTGGGTGATGAAGGAGGCTTTGCGCCAGCCCTTCTCAATAACGAACGGGCACTGCAGCTTATTATGGAAGCGATTAGATATACTGGTTGGGAGCCGGGCAAGCATGTTTTCCTTGGGTTGGATGTGGCAGCTTCCGAATTCCATCGTCATGGTGTTTACTATTTTGTTGGTCCAAAACAAGGTTGGCGTCCAGCTAAAATGATTACTACAATGGCACAGTGGGTTAAAAAATATCCATTGATTTCCATTGAAGATCCACTGGCTGAAGATGATTGGGAAAACTGGCAAACTTTTACCAAAGAGCTCGGCAAGAAAATTAGCGTTGTTGGCGATGATTTATTTGTCACCAACAAAGAACGTTTGGAACGTGGTATTAAAGAAGGCGTAGCTAATGCTATTTTGATCAAAGTGAATCAGATCGGAACACTGTCTGAAACGATTGATACGATTCTTATGGCCAAAGAAAATGGTTATCAGACAAGTGTGTCACATCGCAGTGGTGAAACGTCAGATACCTTTATCGCCGACCTTGCTGTGGCAGTTAATTCTGAATTTATCAAAACCGGCTCAATGTCTCGCTCGGAACGTGTGGAAAAATATAATCGTCTTATGGAAATTGAGCTCGAACTCGGGCTATAGCTTTGTTCTGTAGTATGTCGAGCAAACGAACGACAGTGCTTATTATTCTCGATGGGTGGGGGATAGCGCGTGAAGACGCTCATAGCAACCCTCTGACGCCGGCGACCGCTCCGCACTATTTTTCGTTACTCAGCACCTTTGCTCACGCCGAGCTTCAGGCGAGTGGTGTATCTGTTGGTTTGTTTAAAGGGCAAGAAGGAAACAGTGAGGCCGGTCACTTGAATATTGGGGCTGGTCGAGTCGTTAAGCAAGATGCCCAGTACGTGTCTGATGCTATTAGCGATGGGACGTTTTTCAAAAATGACGTCTTGCGCCAAACTATTCTCCAAACCAAAGAAGAGGGTGGAGCAGTCCATTTAATGGGTTTGCTCTCCAACCATAACAGCGCTCATTCCAATCCAGAGCATCTGTATGCGCTTCTTGATTTGTGTCACCAAGAAGGAATGGAAAAAATATTCTTGCATTTATTTACTGATGGCCGAGACTCTGGTCAACACGACGCCCTTCATTTTTTGAAAGATCTTCAAGGGCATTTGTACGGTACCGAAAAAATTGCCACGATTATGGGGCGATTGTACGGCATGGATAGAAATAAAAATTGGGAAAGAACACTACTCGCTTACCAGGCGCTCACCGAAGGCAAGGGCCGAATGGTAGAAAGCGCTGAAGAGGCGATTACGATTGCGTATAATTCTGGCGAGAGCGATGAATTTATCAAGCCAACGATTATTGGTAAGAAAGGTAAGCCAACTGCTTTGGTTCAAGAGAAAGATGCGATTATTTTCTTTAATTTGCGCAGTGATCGCACCCGCCAACTTACTAAAACATTTGCTCAACCACAATTTGAAGAGATGAACGCCGATTCGTTTAAGCGGGCCAAGGTGTATAAACGAGTGCGTTTTGTCACCATGACTGACTATGGCCCGGATTTACCTGATGTTTTGACGGCGTACCCTAGCCATGATGTCAAAAATGGCTTGGTGCCGACATTGTGTCCACTCAAACAGCTCTATGTGGCCGAGTCTGAAAAATTTGCTCACATTACGTATTTTTTGAATGGTGGTTACGCCCAACATTTTTGTGATGAACGCTGGGTGAAAATTGCTTCTGACACAGTGCTTGATTTTGAGCGTGACCCAGAAATGAAATCCAAAGAAATTACGGATTATGTTATCGCTGCTATTGAAGGGGGAGAGTACGATTTTATCGCCGTTAACATTGCCAATGCGGATATGGTAGGGCATACCGGTAATTTTGCTGCGGCTGAGCGAGCTGTTACAGCTGTCGATACTGCCCTCAGTCGTCTTACCAAAGCGATGAAAGAACATGATGCGCAAGGTATCATCACTGCCGACCACGGAAACGTTGAGGAGATGGTAAATATGAAAACTGGCGAGATAGATTCGGAACACTCGACTAATTCGGTTCCATGTATTATCATTGGCTCAAAGAAGGACTACACTGCCTGGCACCTCGCCCCGGGTAAAAAGCTTCATCCTGGCAAATTGGCCGATGTTGCCCCGACCCTCCTTCATATG
>CAYTMT010000054.1:0-4905 GCA_964439095.1 uncultured Gammaproteobacteria bacterium
CGTAACAAGGCATCCCTAGCGGAAGCTGGGGATGGATCACCTCCTTTCTGGAGATCGTCTCGAGAAATCGAGATGTATATCCGTCGACATGTCCCTTCGGGGATATGAGACAAGTATGGTTTTTGTCACATTTGTGCAGTCAAAAAAAGTCCGCGAGCGATCGGGGATTTTTTGTTTGTGGAAAAAAGAAAACCCCCACCAGTGTGTGGCGAGGGTGTGCTTCTGAACGCGCGGTTCAAAAGCATGGTTCGGCTCCTGGTGGAATCTGGAGCGTAAGTCTTCTGCAGGTGGCAGCTTCGGGCACGTAGGTGGAGTACACCCGTTTTTCGTCATCGCGAATGTAGCAGACGATTCCTGCTTCTCCCAATTTGTCATAGGGAGTGTCTGGGGAGGCGGCCAGCTCCATGAATCCAAGGTACGAGGCGACGACGATGACCTCTTCGTCTCGCTGTTTCATGTCTTCAAAAGTAGAAGACAAGAATTTTTGCAAGTGACTTCGGATATTGCGAGCGCGTTGGCTCACTCTGAGTGCCACTCCCACTTTCCACCCTTCACGCTTGATCGCTTCCAGATTTTCCTGTGTCTCAGGAAGAAGGCCTGGTAGCTCAAGTTGCTCAACTCGGAATGCCTCTGAGCGAAAACTCTTGGCAGTTCCTCTGAGGGCAAGGCAGATTGTGTTCACCATGGTTTCACCAAAACAATCGCCGGTGCAGAATCTGTTGACGTGAATTCCCGATTCGCACAGAATCTTCCCGAGTTGTTTCAATTGGTTCGCGCCCTCTTGCATGAGGTTGCGCCGGGTGACTCCAAGAGCTGTTCTGATTCTGTACTTGGGGCAGCTGACAAAGATGATGCGTTGCACGGTATCTACTCCTATGGCCGAGGCCATGGTGAAAGGGGAGAAAGAGCACTGTTCTTATGAAGAATATAGTAAAAATAGGGATATCTGTCAATGAGCACCAACTTGATTATTTTATGGTAGTTTGGTAATATCGTAATGTCGCAACTGTCATTGCGAAATCCAAAATGGAGCGCGGCAATCTCAACGCCTACAATTTAAGGGCAGTTAGCTCAGTTGGTTAGAGCGCCACATTGACATTGTGGAGGTCAGAGGTTCAACTCCTCTACTGCCCACCAACTCTTGCCAAACGGCAGAGAATATAGTAGGATAAGGGAACAAAAATAAATGGGCGATTAGCTCAGATGGTTAGAGCGCGTCACTGATAATGACGAGGTCTCAGGTTCGATTCCTGAATCGCCCACAGGGCACACAGTCATGGTGACTCGTGTGTCTTTTCCTTTTTCCAGTGAGGAAGGGATGCTTTCAAAATTCAAGTTCAAAGGTGTGGAGTATCTCCATGTTGGAGGGTCCGATCTTTTGGTCGAAGATTTCTACCAGCACGTGTGTGGCAGTGGTTACCGGTTGCCCACAGCACCAGAATTGATCAGCCTTCGGATCAGTGTCTGGTATGATATTGTCGCCAATGAACCAGGCGGATGGCGCGGTATGATTCGTCGTTTGACGGATCATAGCCCGCTGCCAGAATCCGTTCGTTACATTCTGGGTAGTCGAATTACCACATCAACGTACCTAGTTTGTACCCAGAACAGCGAGGGTACGCCCGCCATGTTCTTCGTGAATGGGCAACTGGATCGGTTGGGAGTGGATCTTACTCGAATGTCAGACGGTGGTGTGCCACTACAACTGGTCCCACAAGAAGGTAACACCCTCAACTACAACGGAGGGATTGGGCTGCGCATGTCTGAGTACAATCAGGCGTTGGGTGGTCGGTTCTCGACTGAGACGTTCCGTACACACCCAGTCTTTCGTCTGCTAGCCGCTTCGAATGAAGAGTGGAGCCGCTATGTGTCCGTCCTTGATGGGTTGAGCATGGTGACTGCTGAACCCAGGGTGCACTGCGGTTGGTTGCCGCGTCACATGGAGATTGGCTACTGTCGGCCTATCACTTTGGGTGACAAAGGGGAAGCGGTGTATCCCGCCAACCTCGATCGCACCTGTGGTTTCGCCACGGTGTGCAAGGTGAAGTAGGGTGTGTGATCTCCTACAAAACTGCCGCCGGACAGACATCCGGCACTAACTTTAATTTCGGGTGTAATCGGGATTGAAGTTGATGGGATAAAATTCTGAACAGTCAGAATATTTTTGACATTTTTTACAATTCCATATATGGTTTTGGCAGGAGTCGTTCTTTATCAACCCTGTCCTGAGGTGAAAGCCGATGACAATCGAAGAGCTGAAAAACAGCAAATTCCAGGTTAGAGAATTCTTGACGCGACGTGGTGTTGCCATCGCTCCCTACCGAGTGTTTGACGACCCTGCTTTGGCACATTCATACATCAACGAACGGAAGTGTCCGCTCGTGGTAAAGTGTGTTGGCGAAGTCGACGGCAAGGGGACGTTTGTGTGCTCGATCGCCAAGGAGGCGCATATTGCGGTCCATGCCATGATGCAGGATCGAGAGAAGCCCTTCGGCAGCGCTGGTCAGCAGGTGGTCATCGAAGACTTGTTGGACGGCCGAGAGATTCACGCTGTTTCTCGCAAAGACGGCCAGATCTACCGCCTGTCTGAAAGGGCGCGAGACAGCAAGCGTCTAGACGATGGTAGTCGAGCCGCTGCTGATAAAGCAGTTTTTTCGCCCACGCCGCCACTCTCGGCGCGTGAGAAGCTTGCGATAAGCATCGTGGTGAGGCGCATTGTGGCAGGATTGCGCCAAGAAGGCCTCCCACTGGTGAACAAGGTGTCTGTGGGGCTTCTGCTCACCGACAGTGGTCCGGTGGTGTTTTCACTCCAATGAACTGGAGTAGGTTTGTAAGCCCATTTTATTCCTTCGGGGGTAGAGTGGGCATTTTCTTGTTTAGAAAAACACTTCAAAATGAATTTGTTCTTTTGCTATGTTTTTTGCAGTGAGGAGCGAGGTCATTTCGGTAATCATGGTGCCGTTGCCGCAGAGGTAATATTGAGTAGTGGGTTCGGAGTTTGGATTAACTTCGAATTGAGTAGTAACGCGACCGCGCAATCCTTTCCATTCAGACGATGGTTGCGATAGGGTGATGGCAAAATCAAAGTTTGGATTTTGTTTTTTTAATTCTTCCAGTTTATCCTGATAAAAAATATCTGCCTCAGATCTAAATCCAGCCAGAAGAAAAATTTTACTATCTTTTTTCTCCGAACCTTGAACTCCTAACTCCGAACTCATAATCATCGGCATAAACGGCGCTAACCCCGTGGAGGTGGAGATTAATACTTTGTCGCCAACGTGCGAGGCGGAGGTGAATCGGCCAAATGGCCCGCGACAGACCACGGTTTCGCCGGGGTTCATGGTCACAAACATCGCGGACGCTTTGCCGGTGGGCATTACTTTGAGTACAATAACCAGATTCGCGTCGTCAGGAGTAGAGGCGATAGAGTACGAACGGGGAATCAGACCGTCTGGAGTGGGAACCATGAATTGGATAAATTGACCAGGTATAAAGGTAAAACCAGCTGGTTTGGTAAAACGAAGCTCAATAATATCGCGTGCCAGCGACTTTTTTTGTTGTAAAATAAGGGAAAATTGTGTAGCCATATGGATTGACAATGGAGCCAAAAACCGCTATTATCAGCGTGTTATCGTTTACAGAATATAGCATGCCTAACGCCAATAATCAACCATCTTTTGACCGCCCCTTGTTTGACTCCGCCGATACGGCTGCAGTCAAATTTCGGGCGCTTCCGGGTTTAAACGAAGAGTTGGTACGAGAAATTTCGGCGCAAAAAAATGAGCCAGGCTGGGTACTCGAGAAACGCCTGGCTGGTTTAGCATTGTTTCAAAAAACACCGTTGCCTGCGTGGGGTCCGGATTTGTCCGGTTTGGATTTAGACAAAATCGTGTATTTTGTGCGCCCAGATACTAATGAGGCCACCAGTTGGGACAAAGTACCGGACGAAATTAAAAAAACATTTGATCGGCTGGGTATTCCCGAGGCTGAAAAAACCGTGCTGGCCGGAGCGGGCGCGCAGTATGATTCGGATGTGGTGTATCATAATTTAAAAAAAACCTGGGAAGACAAAGGGGTGATTTTTGAAAACATGGATGTGGCGGTGCACAAATATCCAGAGTTGGTGCAAAAATATTTCATGACGCAGTGTGTGCCGATTAGTGATCATAAATTTGTAATGTTGCACGCCGCCGTGTGGAGTGGTGGTACGTTTATCTATGTGCCGAAAGGCGTAAAACTGGACATGCCACTCCAAGCATATTTTCGCATGAATGCTCGTTCGGGCGGACAGTTTGAACATACGCTCATTATCGCGGACGAAGGATCTGATCTGCACTACATCGAAGGTTGTAGTGCCCCGCGTTACACCGAAAGCGCGCTCCACGCCGGCTGTGTGGAAATTTTTGTGCATGCCGGTGCGCGGGTGCGCTATTCGTCCATCGAAAATTGGTCCAAGAATACGTACAATTTAAATACCAAACGCGCACTCGTGGATGAAGACGGTGTGATCGAATGGATCAACGGCAATATGGGCAGTGGCACGACCATGCTTTATCCTAGTTCCATTTTGCGCGGCCGCGGAGCGCGCTCGGATGCGCTCGGCATTGCCTTTGCCGGCCCGGGACAAAATCAAGACACCGGTGCCAAAGCCATTCATGCCGCCCCTGATACCAAGTCCACTATCCGCGCCAAATCCATTTCGGTTGGTGGCGGCATCACCACCTATCGGGGGTTGGTAAAAGTAACACCCAAAGCCACCAACGCCAGCGTGTCCGTGAATTGCGACGCGTTATTGCTCGACGAAGATTCGGTTTCGAACACGCATCCGGTGATGCAGATCAACAACAGTGACACCGACGTGGTGCACGAAGCGACCGTGGGCAAAATTGGTGACGAAGAAATTTT
>CAYTMT010000055.1:0-4841 GCA_964439095.1 uncultured Gammaproteobacteria bacterium
CACTATTTTTTACTAAAGTAACAGGAAATGGAAAATCGGAAATAATACTTTCTATTCGCTTCACCGTATCATCTGTTGAAGCATTATCAATAACAACAATTTCCACATCACGAAATGTTTGTGCTGTGAGCGATGCAAACAAAGCACCGATGTATTCTACTCCATTCCACGTTACGATTTGAATTGCGAGAGACATACCAGAAAAAGTGCTACTGGCCGCAAAGCCCTTAAAACCAACACCTGCCACCATGAATCCCATTTTTGTACATAGGCAATCATGCTCTTCGTAAACCAACGTTGTTTCTGCAGGTTTGGCGCCTGACGAAAACTTTGACCGACATAATCAGTTGCCGTGATTACAGGAGTATACAAAACCGAGAAACCAGCCGCCACAACCGATCGGCAGAGGTCTACATCTTCATACCAGATAAAATACCGTTCGTCAAAGGGTCTTCCTAGCTTTTCAATTACTTCCCTACGAACCAACATAAACGATCCGCGCACGGAATCAACTTCTGCAGTGCGCTCTAAATTGTAGTCATCATACAAATAGTGCCGAAGAAGCTGCGGAAAAAGATGGTGGAGTTTTAACAAAATTACCACCTGGGTTGCCAGCGTAGGAAAACGACGCGGGCGATGATCATCACACATTTGACCAGAAAGGTCGGTAAGGCGACAACCTATTACTCCCGCTCGAGGATGTTCCTTCGCAAACTCAATCATTTTTTTTAAACTGCCTGGCTCTAGCCGCATGTCGGGATTAAGAAATAATACGAATTCTCCATGAGTTAACACCGTGCCAGCATTGTTGGCAGCTGCAAATCCTTTATTCTCTGTATTCCGAACCAATCGCACCAACTCCCCCGCTTGCTCTATTTTTTGCACTGTTTGATCGGACGAATTATTGTCAACAATTATATGCTCAAAAACAAGGCTCGCACACGCGGCTTGCACCGACACGATCTGTTCAGCAATAAACTGTTCTGAATTCCAGGTAACCGTAACAACAGAAATATCCATATTGATACTTATTTTTTTAACACGGCGTATTCCTTCATTATTTTTTGCAGTGAATCATGGACCTCTGGCAATACGATACCCAGCGCTTGTAAACGTGGCGACGCCAACAGCGTGTTAGACCGCTTCCCTTTGGCCAATCCAGCAGAAACCAATTCATCGGCTGTCAACCATTCGTTCGTGTGATGTGCATCAACCGTTTCCTCATACATTCCTAAAATTTCGCGGTGGGTTAGTGCCCCTGGATTTACTACATGAAAAATACCAGTTCCTTTTTTTTCAATAAGCTGTCGAAATACTTGTACCATGTCCGGAATGATAGTAACACTGTTCACCACATCAATCACGCGTGGGTAACTGGCAAGTTTATCAATTAAATTCCCCGGGCTCGGTCGACTATCAATCGGCATACGAATACGAGCAATACCCACGTGTGGCAATGTGGACAAAACCAAATCGGCAGCATACTTGGAGCGAGTATATACCGCAGATGGGTTGGGAAAATCATGTTCAGTCCAGCCTGAAATATTTTCTGAGTAACCATAAAACACACAGCCCGTGGCCACATGGAGTAAATACACCCCTGCCTCCTGGCAAACACGCGCAATCATAATCGGAAGTTCCGTATTCCCGCGAATCGTTTCCAGCTGGTGAGTTTCGCACCAGTCTACATTGGGCTTGCCCACCACCCCGGCCGCATTCAATACTGCGTCTGGCTGATGTTCTACCAATAAGGCGCGCACATCTTCCTCACATTCAACACGCCTATCAGCAACAACAGCGTCTGGCCATATTTCTGCGCAACGGGAGCCAATAAATCCCTTACCGCCAATAATAAGTATTTTCATAAATTTATTTGATTAATCTTTTCCACCAGGATTCATGTTCTTGATACCATGCCACCGTTCGCTTCATTCCTTCGGCAAAATCTACGGACGGTTCCCATCCTAATTCTGTTTTAATTTTAGTGATATTCATCGCATATCGTCGATCGTGACCCAAACGATCAACAACATAATCAATCATAGACTCATCTTTTCCTAACAATCGCAAGATGGTGGTAGTAATTTCCAAATTGGTTTTTTCCGCATTCCCTCCAATGCAATAGGTTTCTCCCAACACCCCCTGATGCACGATGCGATCAATAGCTCGACAATGATCTTCTACATACAACCAATCCCGAATTTGCAAACCGTCACCATACACTGGTACTTTTTTTCCTTCTAATAAACGAGTAATAAACAAACCGTGTAATTTTTCTGGAAATTGATATGGACCATAATTGTTAGAACAATTAGAAATAGTTACCGGAAGCCCGTAGGTGTGAAAATACGCTCGGACCAAATGATCAGCAGCTGCCTTGCTTGCGCTATAAGGGCTCCGCGGATTATAAGGCGTATTTTCTGAAAATGGTGAATCTGTTGGAGAAAGCGACCCAAACACTTCATCAGTAGAAACGTGATGAAAACGAGTATTATACTGACGTGCCGCTTCGAGTAATGTGTGTGTGCCGACTACATTGGTTTGAATAAAAGCGTCACTCTGTAAAATAGAACGATCAACATGGCTCTCGGCTGCAAAATGAACTACAACATCAATCCCTCTCATTGTCTTTTTCACCAATTCTTTATCTGTAATATCTCCCTGTAAAAATGAATAACGAGGATTATTAACAAGATCGCTCACATTTTCCAGATTCCCGGCATAGGTTACCGCATCTAAATTAACAACATAATAATCCGGATATGTCTGCAATAAATACCGAATAAAATTTGACCCAATAAATCCTAACCCACCAGTTATCAAAAAAACTTTCATAAAAGCTATACACGCTTAACTCGTTCCGAATGAAGTGCTACGCCTGCCACCACACCAAAAGCACCCAGCATTACCATCACCGAAGACCCTCCGTGACTCACGAGCGGAAGTGGCACACCGGTGAGAGGAAGCACCCCCATAATAGCACCAATGTTTAAAAATGATTGCCATAAAAACCAAACCATAATTCCAACAACCAACAATCGACTAAAATCATCCGGGGCATATTTAGCAATACGAAACCCAAACCAACCAATAGTTAAAATAAATAACACAAAAATAGTTGAAAAAACAAACCCCATTTCTTCGGCAAATACTGCAAAAATAGAATCAGCACTTACCTCAGGGAGATATTGATATTTTTGACGGGAATGACCCAGCCCTAGACCATTTATTCCACCGGATCCTATTGCCAAAAAAGCCTGATTCACTTGATACCCCACCCCTTGTGGATCTAGCTCTGGATGTAAAAAAGTGGTAAGACGTTGAATGCGATACGGTGCAGCAATAATGAGCGCACCAAATAGAACTACCCCTGCTAACCCAAGAATAGAAAGTGAAGTGGCGGGAACTTTGCCCACATACAACATAGCAAAAATCATCACCACCAAAATAGAAAGAGTTCCCACGTCAGGCTGCAAAGCAATAAGAGCAATCACAGGTAAAAGTAATGTAAGAATCGGCATGAGCCCATATTGGAAATCCTGAACATTGCGTTTTGGATCAGTAAGCAAACGAGCTAGCAAAACAACCATCGCCAACTTGGCCAACTCAGTAGGCTGAAAAGTAAAACTAAAAATATGAAGCCAGCTATGAGAACCATTGATAGTCAATCCAATACCAGGAATAAATACAGCCACCAACAGTCCTAGAGTAAAAAAATAAAATCCAGACGACCAGACATGCAATGATTGTGGATTTTTACGAGCAAAAAAAAGAAATGCCACCACGCCAGGGAGTACCCCAAACAAAAGTTGCCGTTTTACAAAAAAGAACTGATCACCAAACTTATCATACCCCACCGGTGCACTTGCCGTCGCAAGCACAACCAACCCCAGCACCACTAGGGCAGCAACCATAAGTGAAAATTTTCTCCCCGAAGCAATTTCCTTCACACATTCAGATGAATGATAAATAGTGTTGCTGGAACCAAAAACAGATGAAGAGTCCCAACTGCCACCGCCAAAACACGAGCCAAAAACCGATCTACCGGATACAAAAATAGAGCAACAATTGCATGCACCACAGCAACCACAAGCCCTCCGGCTGGCAAAGCATACACCTGCCACACCCCTCCGAGAAGATCGACCCCGAACATGATGTTATAGTGCGTAAACAGTTGATCCGAAGAGTGGCCCAAATACCGAGCAACGCTCCACCACAAAAAAATGTTCAAGGCAACAGAACTAAGGAAAGGGATATACACCCACGGGTCGCGAAAATAAAGCTTAGAGAGATAAATCATAATAGGGTAATTGTACTTGATTTTGCCTAGCTTGACAAGTTTTTTGACCCGTGATATTATATGCCCATACTCGACAATCCCCAGATCAGAAACGGGGGTATTTATATACATTTTATGGCAACAAAAAAAGCAGGTGGTTCCACACGGTTAGGACGTGATTCACGGGCACAACGCCTGGGCGTCAAAGTACACGAAGGACAAGTAATTAAGCCGGGCATGATCATTGTTCGCCAACGCGGCACCAAGATCCACCCTGGAACAAACGTGTCCCGCGCTACTGACGACAGTCTTTTCTCTCTCGCGAATGGCACCGTAAAATTCACCCAAAAGAAGCGTATTCGCTTTGATGGCAACATGAAAAAAGCGACCTACGCGAACGTAGTCGTGAAAAAATAAGAATCTTCAAAACAAAAAGTCCCGAGCAATCGGGATTTTTTTGTCCCCAAAGGCGCTCTTGACAAACAGGAACCTATGGCCTAAAATTGGGTATTCGATAATTTACGAGCCAAAAAACGTACTTTGTTGAATAAACGCCCTTTCC
>CAYTMT010000056.1:0-4804 GCA_964439095.1 uncultured Gammaproteobacteria bacterium
TCGAGTGGGGCGTAAAGAACGAGTGGGCCATGCAGGTACGCTGGATCCGTTTGCGAGCGGTTTGTTAATTGTGGGTGTAGGACGGGAGGCGACACGGCGATTGGACGAATTTAAAGGTTTGGCCAAAACGTATGAAGCCACTATTCAATTGGGTGCAACTTCGGACACGGGTGATCCAACTGGAGTCATTGTTCCGTTTAATAATGGGGAGAAAGAAATTTTTCCACCAGCTGAAGCAGAGGTTGCTCTGGTGTTAAAAAGTTTTGTGGGTACATATTTGCAAACCCCACCCATGTATTCAGCCAAAAAAATTGCTGGACAAAAATTGTATACATTGGCCCGAGCAGGAAAAACAGTAGAGCGTCAACCCGCGGAAGTTACCATCCACACCCTTCAGCTCGTTTCGTATTCTTGGCCAGAATTGAAAATTATTGTAGCCTGTTCCGCGGGCACATATATTCGCACCCTCGCCGAAGATATTGGGACAAAATTGGGTGTGGGCGCGTATTGCGTCACGCTTACCCGTACAGCGATTGGGCCGTATGCTCTTGGTGAAGCGCACACACCTGCTGAATGGGCGTTGTTTGACAAATAACGGATTTTTTGCTATAGTCATGATATTAAAGAGCATGTTTCATGCTCTTTCTTTTTTCGCTTAATTCACGTATACTATTTATACATTCATTTTTTTAACCGTATGTCCGAAATTACTAAAGCAATTCAATTGTTGTGTGACGAGAAAAAATTGTCCTACGACGCCGTAATGGAAACCATCGAAATGGCGCTGGCCGCTGCCTATCGCAAAGATTTTGGCAACAAGCAGCAAAATATTAAAGTAAAATTTGATCCAGAAACCGCCGATATGAAGGCATGGGATATCAAGACTGTGGTTGAGGATGTTGCCGAAGAAGCGCTCGAAGCAGCGCAAGAAGAGCTCACCAAACGCCGCGATCAAGCACGGTTAGAAGAACGCGAACTTACCGAAGAAGAAATTGCCGATTTGCCACATTTCAATCCCAAGACTGAAATGATGATTACTGTAGCTAAAGAAACCAACAAAAAAGCTAAAATTGGCGATGTGCTCGAAATTCCATTGGAAATTCCCCATGAATTTGGGCGTATGGCTGCGCAGACTGCCAAACAGGTAATTATTCAAAAAATTCGTGAAGCCGAACGCTCCATGGTGTTTGATGATTTTAAAGGCCAAGAAGGGCAGTTGATTGTTGGTACTATTCAGCGTGTCGAAGGTCGCAAAGTGTTGATTGATTTGGGTAAGGTGACCGGTATATTGCCCACCGATCAACAATCAGAGCGTGAGTTTTATCGTCCTGGTTCCCGTATGAAATTTTATGTGGCTTCGGTTGCACTTGGTCAGCGTGGTCCGGAAATTATTTTGTCTCGCAATACACCAAAGATGGTAATCGAAATTTTCCGTCAAGAAATTCCCGAAATTGCTGAAGGAGTAATTGAGGTCAAAGGTGCGGCCCGTGAAGCTGGGTTTCGTTCTAAGGTCTCTGTGGCCACCCAAGATACTTCAATTGATCCGATTGGATCTTGTATTGGTCAGCGCGGAAATCGTATTAATACTATCATTGAACAATTAGGTGGAGAGAAAATTGATGTAATTCAGTGGAGTGAAAACGCTGAAGAGTATATTGCTCACGCGTTGTCGCCAGCTAAAGTGCTCCGGATTGAACTTCGCGAACAGTCTAAAACAGCTGATGTCTTTGTGGCCGCTGATCAATATTCATTGGCTATCGGTCGTGGTGGTCAAAATGTTCGCTTGGCATCACAACTTACTGGCTGGGAATTGAATGTGCGCAGTGAAGGTGGAGAAGTTGTTGAAGTTGGTGAAACAAATGAGGAAGTCGCTGTCGAAGAAGTAGCCGCTGAGGAAGCGTCTGTTGAGTCGGTTGAAACAAAAGAATAATTAACTGTATTATGTTTTCTGCAATTTCTGCACTTTTTCACACCGTGCTCTATCGACCGTTATTCAACGGGTTCGTCGCACTTTACAATATAATTCCAGGGCATAATGTTGGTATTGTTATAGCGCTTATTACCATTGCCATCCGACTGGTGGTTTATCCGCTCACGTCGGCTTCCATTAAAGCGCAGAAATCACTACAAGATCTACAACCAAAATTGAACGATCTCAAAAAAAAGTACGCCACCGACCAGCAACAGCAAGCAACGGCTATTATGCAGTTATACAAAGAGCATAAAGTAAATCCGTTTGCTTCTTGTTTGCCGCTTTTGGTTCAGTTGCCAATTTTGATTGCACTCTATTCGGTATTTCGTGATGGTTTGGCCTCGACTGATTTGGTAAAAAATCTTTATTCATTTGTGGCTAATCCAGGGATGATTAACCCTGTTTCGTTTGGTGTGGATATGGGGCACCGAAGTTATGTGCTCGCGGTGTTGGCCGGGTTTGCTCAATATTGGCAAGCGCGTGTTATGTCCACCACCAAACCACCGGCTGTTGCAGGTGCGGGTGGTAAAGACGAAGAAATGATGGCTATGATGAATAAGCAAATGTTGTACATGATGCCGATTATGACTGTGGTGATCGGTGTGGGCTTGCCAGCCGGACTTTCGCTTTATTGGTTGCTCAGCACGCTTCTTATGGTGGGTCAGCAATATATTTTGTTTCGATCTAAACCAGCAAAAACTACTATCGCGTCGTCGGTGGTAGTTGAAGGGGAGTTGCTCGATAAGTAATGTTGCACTGTATGGTGTCAGATTTGGATCGGTCGATTTTAGACACGATAACATATTTTGATATTTTTGGTGTCTTACTTACTCGGGAACAAATTGCGCGTTATTTGTGGCGCGTAAAAGCATCATATTACGAGGTAGATGAAGCACTTACAAATTTGACAGGGGTTAATAAAATTATCTGTTCACTGGGGTATTTTCATCTGCCGGGACGGGAAAAAGACATAGAAAAACATCGTGCCGCAACGTTGGTTTCGGAGCTTAAGTTGCGTCAGGCACGACGGGCAGCAGCGGTGTTAGCCTGCTTGCCTTTTGTACGAGCTGTTTTCGTGGGCAATTCTGTTGGTGGGGGTTATGCCGAACAAGGAAGTGATGTTGATCTTTTGGTGGTGTGTGCTCCGCGATTAGTGTGGGCGGTGCGTTTTTTTGCCAACAGCGCATTGCGGTTGTTTCGTATGCGAGTAACCGCTGAACATGAAGCAGGTCGAATGTGCCTGTCTTTTTTTGTGGATACGAATCATCTCGATCTGGCATCGTATCGAGTTCGTCCAGATGATATTTATTTGGTGTATTGGCTGGTAACTTTGGCGGCAATATATGATCCTAACAATATTCATCGTGATTTATTGGTGAAAAATAACTGGATAGCGGAATATCTACCCTGTTTTGCTGTGGCTGAAGTCCCTTATATACCACTCCTTAAAAAAAATCGGTGGTATTCTTTTTTGCAGCGAATGGGAGAAATTATTTTTACCTCACTTGGGGTGGTGGGGATAGAGAACACGTTGCGACGCTGGCAGATGCGGCGTCTTCGCTCGGCGTTGATTGCGCGTACGGCAGATGCTGATCGTGGGGTTATTTTGGAGGCAGGGGTACTTAAATTTCACGAACATGATCGGCGGCAAGAATTTTTTGATACTTGGCAACGGATGAGGAGTAAGGCGAGTGTGGTATAATACCACTATGATAATTTGGCATCGTACACTTCGTTTGGCATTATACGCGTGGTTGTTTTTGCTACCATGGCAAACGCGTTTTATTTATCGTGCCGCCTATATTAATGGTAGTTTTTTTGAGTACGGTTCCGGAAGTTTGTACTTCGCGGAATTATTTTTGTTTGGTATTGTACTCGCGGGTTGTCTTACTTGGGTGTTCGAAAAAATGTTTTTACATCGAGGGATACATGTTTTGCAGTTTTTTTCTCATACAAAACACACTTCATTGCTTTTTGCATTATGGCTGGGCGGTGTAGTACAAGGATTATTGGCGTTATATCAATTTTCCGTTCAGCGCATTGCTCCAGAAAAATGGCTGGGGTTGGCAGAGCATGTTACGGGGCAGTTGGGGGCAAGTGTAATCGGAGTGGGGAGTGAGCGGATTTTACGCGCCTATGGAGCTTTTGGTTCGCCAAATAGCTTGGGGGTGTATTTAGCGGTGTTGTTTTTAGTGGGTTGGTTTTTATTTTTAAAAATTCAGGATCGATTGGTGCGGTATATTTTTGCATTAGGACAGATCATTGTTATGGTTGGGTTACTAGTTTCATTTTCACGTGGGAGCTGGATTGCCACATGTTTTGGTTTAACAGCTTTAATTACAGTGTATTTTAGAAAAAAATATTCCAATCAAAAAGTTTTTGGACAGGCATTAGTGATTCATGGGTTGGTGGCGGTTACTTTTGTAATATTTTTTTATTCATTATTTTGGGCACGGGGTGGGGCAGTAGGGAGACTGGAGGCAATTTCTTTGAACGAACGTCGTGCTCAGTATGCTGTGGCAGCCTCTATTATTCGTGATCATCTATGGTTGGGGGTGGGGAATGGTCTTTATTCGTGGGAGCTCTATCAACGTTTTCCGGGAGCGCCTGCATTTGTATATCAACCGGTGCATAATGTGTATGTGTTGGTCTTGGCCGAAGTAGGTATTGTGGGATTTTTGTGTTTTATAGTTGTGGTCGGACTGTCGTTGTATACCGTGTGGCGATGGTATATTTTGTATCTACCTGTTTTGGTTACTATTTTAACCGCTGGTTTATTTGATCATTGGTTGTGGAGCATGCAAACCGGTATTTTATTTTTCGCTATTATTT
>CAYTMT010000057.1:0-1507 GCA_964439095.1 uncultured Gammaproteobacteria bacterium
TCGTGACGTAGTTTGTAGATTTTTTCGGCGGTGGTGAGTACGTTTAAGTCGACATCGGCCATGAGGAGTGCCTCGTGGTTATGGGCGGCTTTGGCCAGAGTGCCATAAAATGGAGCGGCAATTTGGGAGCGGCCAATGAGGGTGTCTTGAGTTCCGTTCGGGTATTTCATAACACCGGCGGCGTTCGCATATACAATCACCATATTATTTTCTACCGCTCGCGCCAAGCACATGGCATCAACATGGGTTTCTTCGGCCTCATTATTTATTTTTAGTCCTTCACCGGCGATTTCTTTCCACCAGTAGCTGAGGCAAAAAACAATATCTACGCCATGTTTGGCTAGACGGCGTAATAACTCCGGGTGGGTAATGTCCCAGCAGATGGTGAGCGCCACTCGTCCATAGGACGTATCAAATACGCTGATTTTATCTCCCGGCCGCAGAAACGATCGCTCCGAGAGGTATAAATTCATTTTGCGGTAGTTGGCCAACACGTTGCCATTTTTATCAATATAGTGAGTGGTGTTGTAGGCACCGCGGCGTCCTTTTTCCATGTGCGATCCGGGGATAATATCAATCTCATATTTTTTCGCCCAGGCGGAAAAAATACTTTGGAATTCACGCGCGGTAAAGAGGTGGCTCCGATTGCCAAAAATGGAACCGGTCATCATGTCCTCGGGGAACACAATCACGTCCGCGTTTTTTTCGGCGGCTTTTTTAACGATGGCTTCGGCGCGCTGGATGTTGTCGTCCGAGCTGAGCTGGTTAATTTTAAATTGAGCAACGGCAATTTTTACTTTCATAGATTAATTAGTAAGTATGGCCTTTAATTGGTCAATATTTTTTATCCACGTAGTGTTATCAAACCATTCCACTCCCGCAAACTGCAGCTTGTACGTATCGCTCGGGCGCTGGGCAGAACCAAGGTAAACATATTTTTTGCCCTGCGCTTTGGCCCAGGTGATGGCCATAGTCATCATGCCGATGCCGACGTTCGTGAGTTCGGAGTTCGGAGTTCTTAGTTCGTAGAATGGATAGCAGTAGTGCAACAGCTCGTTGGTTTCGCGGGCGATGCAATAGCCTATAGATTGCTCTGTTGAATTAAAAAAAAGCAATCGGTTAAAGTTGCTTTTTTCAGCAGAAGTAATAAGTTCTTTGATTTTCTGCGCGCTAAAAATTCCGGCGCCAAATTTTGTTTCGTAGAAATCTTTTGCTAATTTACCAATAGACCAATGATAACCCCCATAGGGGAGCGGGGCGGTAGAAAGTTTTAGTTGTTCTACTTTTTTAAGCACACGGCGATTCTCACTGCTCAGTTCGAACTGCTCCAGATCAACGCGAATGCTTCGTGTTTGCTGCATTTTTCCTTTACCGAGGCGCGTAAAAACGTAACCTTGGTCGTAAAGGTTATTGATATTGGTGTCCGAGAAGTCGGCAACGTTTTTTTCGTCCCAAGCAAGGTACATCTGCCTGTGTTTAAGCCAAAAGATGTCGTGATTGTATCACG
>CAYTMT010000057.1:1607-4781 GCA_964439095.1 uncultured Gammaproteobacteria bacterium
CAAGCAAGGTACATCTGCCTGTGTTTAAGCCAAAAGATGTCGTGATTGTATCACGATATTTTCTAGTTGACAAGATCCTCGATAGGTGGATAAGTGCTCGAAATACCTAATACAATGCCATCCACACGGCCACAATCACCATAAAGGCGTGGATGATCCAAAAGCGCATCACAATTTTTTCTTCGCCCCAGCCTAAAAATTCAAAGTGGTGGTGGAGCGGGGCCATCTTGAAAAAACGGCGGCCGAGCAAGCGGCGGAAAAATACTTGCAGGATTACCGAGATAATTTCGATATAAAAAATAAAACCAAACAGAGGAATGAGGAGCGTGAGATTGGTGGCAATGGCGTTGATGGCAAAGAGCGCTCCGAGGCCGAGTGCCCCCACGTCGCCCATTTGGAAGCGCGCGGGTTTGATGTTGAAATAGGTGTAGGCAATGAGTGCGCCGATAGTGGTGGCGTTAAGAAGTACAAACGCGGTGCGGCCTTCTACCCAGTTAACCAAGGTGAGTCCGGTGAAGGTAATTAAGAGCGATCCGCCAGCGAGACCATCTAGCCCATCGGCAAAGTTGACAGCGTTGGCGGTAAACATTACAAAGAAAATTACCACCGGGATAATGAGCCAGCCTACGTTGAGTGAGCCGTCAAACGGAATATGGAGCGTGTGCCAGTAGGCGCCGAGTTTGAAATAGATCCACCAGGCGGTGATGGCTCCAGCCACAAATTGGAATAGTAACTTTTCATGCACCTGAATGCCGCGATTTTGTTTGGAGCCAAACATGGATACCAGCCGTTGAAACGCGTACCACGGCAGGGTGAACGCGTACCACACCCGCATCCACCAGTGGCGGTGCACTTTCATGAGGGCGATGATCTGGTGTACTTTGCGCTGGCGACGATTGACACCGAAAATATTTAATAAATCATCAGCGCCGCCGAGGAGGGCGGATAGTACCATTACGCCAATCGGCACGTAGGTGTATTGGCGATCCCAGTTGAAGAGCAAAGTAATAACGGCGACGGTAATTACCACTAACAATCCGCCCATTACCGGCGTGCCAGATTTGTGGGAGCGAGCGCCTTTGAGGGTGTAATCAAATTCATCGGTGCGGACAATGCGCCAGCGGTACAGGAGTTTGATAAGTAGCGGTGCCCACAAAAAAGCGCCAATGGTAGCGGCGATGGAGTAGAGCAGGGCTTGTTGGAGAAGATGAATAGGGGGCATATTTGGGTGACGAAAAATGGCCTAAATAAGCACAAAATAAGCAAGTATAATATACTCTTATTTGAGCATCTTGACAAGAAGGGTAAAATGTGCTATAGTGAACTGTTTTTACTAAAAAAAGTAGAAACAGCCAAGTTCTTTTTATAGCTAAATGCTATCAAGAGAGCGACGAGTGCGGAAGCTGGATTGTTCTAATTTTCTGCATTCATTGCTCTCTTGGTTTTTCACTCCAAGTTGGCCGGCATGTTGCCGTGTGCTTTAGTGATAATCACCTCTTTGGAGGGGCCTGTGGTGGATAAGAAGTTTCGCGCGTGTTTTTTCGCGGCCGTGGCGCTTGTCGTCGCGGTCACTCCTGTGCACTCGGCTTCGGCCGAGGAAGTTCCTGGGTCGCCCTACGTGGCGACCAGGGCTGACGTTGAGCGTCTCTATGAGACACTCTTGTCCGCGGTCCAGGCAGGCGCTACCACCCAGGACTTCTCTCTCATGGAGAACGTCAGCGGAAGTGGTCACGAGGTCATCGACGCTTGCCGCTACTGGCGGCGGGTGAAGGACGTGAGGACTATGTTCCTCACCAACTACACCATCGTCACGAAGTGGCTCTACGATCGGCGCGAAGCGCTGGTGGAGCAACGACACAACAAGCAGGTTAGCGCTGTCAAGGCACAAGTCTGCAGTGGCAAGAAGCTTGTCATCAGTAGTCGAATCTCGACGTTCATTGCGGCACCCATCGTTTCCAATCCCTACTTTGAGATTGATTGCGAACTGGGTCAAATCGACGGAGATTTGCGCGACCTGAGCGCGTGGTGGAATGAGCTCAACAGTCCCGAAAGTCTGGCGGTGCTCGCGCCTCCCTACCAGGAGCACGTGGGTTGTGTGCCCTATTGCAGTTTGGCACACCTTGTGCGGATGGACGTTCAGCCGAACCACCAACAAGATCATACGCCGAGCGGTGTTGATCATGTCTTGCAGTTCTCCATGAACGATCTGACGGATGGTCAGTGCACCGGTGTGACTAGCGCCTTGGCATTGATGAGCACAACGCTCTCCATCACGATCGCGCCTGCGGTCAATGATGGGCAGGAAATGTGCGGGAAGGTCACGGATCTGGAGAGTGGGCAGCAGGCCTCGGTCTGTGGTAAGTTCAAGAATACTGACCAGGGAGATCGTAGCCAGAGCAAGGTGGATTTGGTAGTCGATCTCGACAGCCAGCACATCTATGTTGAGGGGCATCCTGGCCATGCTCACGCGCTCACGCTCCAGCTCGACACGAGCTGGATGCCACGGAATCCCTCCGGAGAGGGGCGCTTCATGAGCGTCGTCCTCGGCCGGGCGCTGATTAAATTCAGCGTTATGAGCAATCCGCTCGTTCAGCCGACCAACGGCCCTCTCATCACCGAGGCGCTCCCGTCGGCCGGTGTCGGTATGGTCACCATCCGATACCAATAGTCCATATCTGCAGTGCGGCAGATTCGTCAATCACAAAAGAGCCTACCACGCACTTGGTAGGCTCACTCAATTAACTGCCTGACACGAGTCGGACTGTTTGAGAGGTGTTTGATTTAATATATTCGGCTGGTGGCGTTTTCCTTTGAAAAACACCAGTCTCTTTTTAAGAGATTTTTAAACGTCGCGTTTCTAGCGTCTCGGCATTTTTTGCTTCTAGATAAGTTTCGTTGGTTTCATTTTTGTAGCCGCATTCTTCCCATTCTTGGCTGAGCATATTCTGTGTACGGTCAATAATGCGGATGGTGCCATGACTTACACCGTGTCCGTAGCGCCCTTCGTTTGTCCAGGCGCGCGCGTGAACGTATGAAATGGTGTTGTTGATATTTTCGGTTACCAACAAAACATGGTTGCGCTTGTTACGTGGGCCGGTGGCTATCATGGTAATAATGTCGCCTGGTGCGGCTTCGTACCATTCCACCACGCGGCTGTTTTCTGGTTGGGCCAAA
>CAYTMT010000058.1:0-4687 GCA_964439095.1 uncultured Gammaproteobacteria bacterium
TAGTATCAGGATTCACTAATTTTAAGTCGAGGGCAGCGGCCATGGTGATTGGTTTCATCACGGATCCTGGCTCGTAGGAAGTAAAAATTGCACGATTGTTGTATGCGCTCGCATCGGGAACGGTAGCGTAGGTGTTAGGGTCAAAGTCAGGAACGCTGCACATGGCTCGGATTGCCCCACTCTTCACATCAATCAAAACAAGCGAACCGCTTTTTGCCTTGTATTCTGCCATGCCTGTGGCCAGGCGTTGGCAAGCAGTAAACTCTAGAGCACGATCAATGGTGAGTACAATATCACTCCCCTCTTCTCCTGAAATTGAAGTTTGGCCAGCAAGAGCGATCCATCCTCCTTTGGCCATTTTCTCTCCAAGTACGTACCCTTGTTTTCCGGCCAATTCTTTGTTCCAAAAACTTTCTACGCCGTAGCGTCCTTCGGCTGTTCCTTTTTCGGTAAAGCCCAAAAATCCGATAACATTTCCACCCAGATTTTTTTCTGGATAAAAACGATATTCTTCTGGGACATTGTAGACTCCCGGCAAGTTAAGTTGCTTCAACGCATCAATTCGTTCACTGGGTATTTTATGTGCAACTGGTTCGTAGGGGTCGTTAGTTTTTTCTATTTTTTTAGCTAAAACCAATTTTTCATCTGGAGCGAGTAGGAGGGTTGTGGCAATACCTTCAACAACACGGTTTCGTTCTTCAGGTTTGATATTCTTTGGTACTACATACACCAAAAAATATTGACGATTCACTGCTACAGGGTAAGTTTCGCCACTACGCGAGTCCTGAAAAAAAATCTGCCCACGATCTGGATGTATTTTTTTATAGATTTCGTGGGTGTTCAAGGCAAGTGTAGCATAGTAACTGAAGGAGAAACCACCGTCCAATGATAACCCCCACCAACAACAAAAACACCGCAAAAATCAAGTGGAGTGAGCGGGTTTTGCTGGGGGTGAGATGTGCCCCATTCCGAGAGGTGTTCATACCCCCCTATTATACCATTCCTTTGGCTTTACGTCTGGCTTCGTTTTCGTTGAGGATAACTTTGCGGATGCGGATGCTCTTGGGGGTAACTTCTACCAGTTCATCATTACCAATATATTCCAGAGCGTCTTCTAAATCCATAATGCGGGGAGTGTTGAAGTGTTCGGCGCTGCCGTCGCCTTTGGAGCGCATGTTAGAAAGTTGTTTTACCTTACATACATTGATGCTCAAATCTCCTGGACGAGCATTCTGCCCTACTACTTGGCCTTTATACACATTCACGTTCGGGCCCAAGAACAACACACCGCGATCTTGCACGCTGAGGAGTCCGTACAAATTGGACATACCATCTTCGTGGGCAATCAGCGAACCTTGTTCACGAGCATGCCAATCGCCGGGGTCAATATCGTAGTCGTTGAACACGGTGTTGATAATACCCATGCCGCGTGTATCGGTTAAAAATTCACTGCGGTAACCAAACAAACCGCGGGTCGGGATGATGAATTCTAAAAATGATGTACCACGCTCGGCGTACATGTTGGTCATTTGTCCATGACGACTGCCGAGTTTTTGGATTACTACACCAGCGTATGCTTCTGGCACTTCAATAAATACTTGTTCATGAGGAGTGAGGCGTTTGCCGTTTACTTCCTTATCAATAACCTGAGGAGGAGAAACTTGTAATTCATATCCCTCGCGGCGCATGCGTTCGATGAGAATGGCCAAGTGTAATTCACCGCGACCAGATACAATCCAACTACCACTGGCATCATCTACTACACGAAGAGCCACATCCGTTTCTAGCTCGCGGTACAAACGCTCGCGAATTTGGCGTGAGGTGGTAAACTGGCCTTCTTTGCCGGCAAATGGAGAGTCGTTAACGCTAAAATTCATTTTAACGGTTGGTTCTTCAATGGCCAAGGTGGGCAGAGCTATCGGAGTTGTTGCGTCAGCAATCGTTTCACCGATGGTAACATCTTCTACACCTGCTATTGACACAATATCACCGGCAACAACATCTTCTTTGGTTTCAATACGGTCTAAACCTTGGAAGGTGAGCAAGGCGGACACGCGGAATTTCTCGGCTACCCCTTCGCGCGAGATGCGCATAATATCTTGACCTGCTTTAATTTTACCGTTGTAGACACGTCCAGTGCCGATACGTCCTTTAAAGTTGTCTTTGCTGATACTAAACACCAACATTTGGAGAGGGGCATCAACGTCGCCCTTCGGTGCTGGAATTTCTTTTTCGATAGTTTGGAATAACGGGGTGATATCAGTCATGCTGGCGTAATCCGAGGTCATTCCGGCTTTACCGTCACGAGCTGAGGCGTAGACAATTGGAAAATCAGCCACTTCATCGTTGGCGCCAAGTTCCAAAAAGAGCTCTAAAGTTTTATCGACTACCCATGCCGGTCTGGCATCTGGTTTATCAATTTTGTTAATAACCACAATGATTTTATGTCCCAAAGCAAGTGCTTTTTTGAGCACAAAACGAGTTTGCGGCATCGGGCCGTCTTTGGCATCTACTACCAACAAACAACCATCAGCCATTTTGAGTACGCGTTCTACTTCACCACCAAAGTCCGCGTGGCCGGGGGTATCAATAATGTTGATTTTAATATCGTTCCAAACAATAGCGGCATTTTTAGAAAAAATAGTAATACCACGCTCGCGTTCTAAGTCGCTCGAGTCCATGATGGTGGTGGTGGTAACCAGCTCTTTGGCCAGTTTGGTGTTGGATTGGCGCAGTAATGCATCCACCAAGGTGGTTTTACCATGGTCAACGTGCGCGATGATGGCGATGTTTCGAATTGAAGCAGGCATAAACAAAAAATGGGTTAAAAACCGTTAACGCCCATAGGATAGCATAATATTTTAATATTGTACAGCCCATTGACAAAAAAAGAAGAAAGTGATATAAAAAGATTCACTCTCTTGGTTTCACCCTAGCCCAAGAAGAGTGTTTAGGTCTTGCAAAAGACCATTTCTTCCACCCAAAAGCTAGGAAAAACTTTACGAGGTTGCTAAGACATGGACAAAGGACCCGTCCAGTGCCCCACCTATGACAAGTTGAAGCCAGTCATGGTTTTGGTCACCCAGCTCCAGGAGAAGATTGAAGGTTTGCTGGGAAAAAAGCCTTTGGAAAGGGTTGTTTCCTGGAAGATTATCTTTTCGACAGCATTCATCAATGCCGTTGAAGAAGGTCGAACGGACAATGAAGCCTTCGCCGCAGGAGTGAGCGCGGTCAAGGAGTTGATTGAAGCCAACCACTTCTAAGACTCTACTCACCATTGCCGCCCTCCCGACTCGTTCGGGACTGGCGGCTTTTCTTTTTCGCGGATTTACTCTTGACAAAAATAAAGAAGTAGTGTTAGATATTCGTTACTTCCTGTGGTATTGCCTAATCCACAAGGAAGGCGCAACTTCGCGCTCGTCATTAGGCTTCCTTTTGAGGGTTGAGCATGCTTTCCACGACAGACTTGCGGGGATGGAGCTGGTTCCTGGTGTTGGTCGGTGCTCTCATTGTTTTTCTCATCGCCATGGCTGCGATCCCCCTGTGGAACGACCAGTCTCAGGGGTGGAAGTTCGCTACCGTTTCCTTCGTGGGCATGGTTCTCATGCTCATGGTGAGGATCGTCGTCATGACGGCACGACTCCCCAAAGAGTAGTCGTCACAGCCAGCCCCCGAGCAATTCGGGGCTGGCTCTTTCTTTTTTTCTACCGCAAATACTTGGCGCGCAACTGTTGATGTTCGGCAAACGTGCGGGCAAAATGAAGTTGACTGTTTTTATCTGAGAGAAAAAACCAGTAATCATTTTTAGTAGGGCGAAGCGCGGCTTCGATCGCTTCAATACCCGGATTATTAATTGGCCCAGGTGGTAACCCTTTGTGTTTGTAGGTGTTATACGGCGAATCAATCTTTAAATCATGATAGCTGGCCGAGGCCACGTTTTTTCCTGAAACATAATTTACCGTGGAATCGAGTTGGAGCAACATGTTTTTGTTTATCCGCCGCCACAACACATCGGCGATCATTTTGCGGTCGGCTAGTGTTTTGCCTTCGTCTTCCACCAGCGAGGCCATAGTTAAAATTTCGTGCAGGCTGTGTCCGCTCGCGGTAATTTCTTGACGCAACTCGGGAGTTAATTTTTGACCAAAATTAGTTAATGCTTTTTCGGCAATGCTCTCGGCAGTGTCGTTTAAACTCACAAAATAGGTATCCGGAAAAATGTAACCCTCCAAAGAAACGTCAGTGGGTTTACTAGTTAAAAAATCATACCGACTGCTCGGGATAAGTTCTAAAGCATTATTCCACTCAGCTGGAGCGACGGCCAGTTTTTGCTGTATTAATCGGCCATAATCGGCCACGGTTTCCCCTTCTTTAAATAACAGCTTCTGCTCTTGCCCCACACCTTCGGCTAAAATTTTGCCAATGGCTGCAATACTCGTTCCTGGTTCCAAAGTAAAGGTTCCGGCATGGAGTCGCCGATCGAGATTGTCTACGCCCATGTACCAGGCAAAAAGACGGGGTGAGGAGATGATGTGGAGCGCCTTCAGTTTCTCTCCTATCGCGAGTGGGCTGTCGCCAGGAATAATGGTGACGGTTGCCAGAATGGGAGTGTGGGCAGAGTGATCGATGAACAAATCGCGGTACACAGAAACCGACGTACCGACAAGAATGAGTGTCAATAAAAAAGTAA
>CAYTMT010000059.1:0-4512 GCA_964439095.1 uncultured Gammaproteobacteria bacterium
TTAAATCTTTTTACTATAACCAAATAATATCATATTTATTAATCTATGTCAATAGATTACTGAATAAATAAAAAAGCCCGGGCGTGATCTTGCGATCACGCTCGGGCCACTATGAGTGACTATTGGCCACTCTTGTCTGTTTTCACTTCAGGCAAAATAATCTTAGGCAATTCGCCTCCTTTTGACTTCCAGGTTGTCGTCACATCCTCCTTGAGCGGTTCGTATAGCCCAGCTGCTTTCAGAATTTGCAGACTCGGCAAAGCCAAACTCAATGGCGTTTGTCCTTCCGGAATCGCATCCATCGCGATAATTACCGTATCCGGAATTTTAAGCTTCGGCAGCGCCTCCGCTTGAGCCTTAATCCGTTTGGTGTAGATTTCCTGCAGTGCCTTCTCTGCATCTGTTGTCGCACCACCTAATTCGATCATTTGCTGCTTAGCCATTGCTAAGATTTCCGATGCCTTCCTGGCATTCTCGGCAGTCTTTGCATCGGCAATTGCTGCATCGCGCTCGGCTGCTAATTGATCATTCATTACACCAGCAACCAGAACCTTGGTTTGTCCTTCGACTTCCTTGAGTTCGGTAAGAATCCCTTCTACTTCCGCACCCATTTGTGCCGTAATCACCTGCTTGGCCTTCTCTTGGTTGGCCGTCGCCTCAGTCACAGCAATCTGCTGATTTCCCTCGGCGATATTTTTTAGGCGATCCTGAGCGTTTTTAACTGCATCGGCCCGAGCATTCTCGGCCTGCAAAAGCAAGGTCCGCTTTTCATTGAACTTGCTCTGCGTACCCGGGTCATACTCGGAATTTCCGATACTAAACTGAATCACCGTTACGCCATATCTCGCCAAAGGAGATGCCTTGGCAATAACTGGCTTTCCATTGCCATCTAGTACTGGTTCAGCCGCCCGAACTGTGTCCGAAGCTTCAACCGACTCCTCCCCCACAACAACTTCTTGTTGTTGAGCAATGGAGATGCCACTAGAAGTTTTTGGTTTCGGCTCCGGTTTTGGCGCAGAAACAACTTCTTTATCTGGTCCGTTTTTTTCCGAGTTCGCCGCCTCAACGGTCTTAATCAAATCGGCAACACCACCCTTTCGGCGGACCGTCACCGTTTTGGTTTCATACAGCCCCTCCTGAATTTGACCATAGGTGTAATCGTAAAACAAGGCTCGCTTGAGAGCTTGGTTTTCACTGGCAGACATCATATTGCCAGTAACACCCATGCACTCACGAACGTGGCTTCTAACCGCCACGCGGGCATTGCCAGGATTGCGCACCAGCCGGTGGAATTCCCGCTGCTGTTCTGCAATCTTAGCGATTTCTTCTGGTGTAGCGTGCTGACCGGGTTTGGGAGTTCGAATTCTCGCAAACCAGTCAAAGTCACACATCCCACCGTCATTAAACTTGCAATGAGCAGAGTCGTCGCCCGGTGATTCTTTGGTGCTTGACTTAGTCCCAAAAATTTCTATCACATCGGGATACTTGGTCACTGAGGCCAGTCCCTTCCAAAACCAACCCGGTTCGTTAACAATCTCAAAACTGTTGGCTCCACCAAAGAACGACTGCTTCACGCACCAGGTGTACTTGTCATTCCTTCCAGTCAAAGCCATGCCCGCTACAACCAGAACAGCCATTATAACCACTGTCGTGATTGCAGCCGCCTTAACGATTCGTTTATTCACTTGTCCTCTCCTTACTGGATTTGAGTTAAGTATCTTACTTCACTGGTTTATTTTCAGGAGCGGTCAGCCCGCTCTGACGCATTAACCACATTTGAAACAACGCATCATTTGCTCCGCCTCCATTACCACCCTTAGTAGATGGCACAAAGATCACGGTTGTGGGTGCTGGCATCTGAGTTGCCCCAGAAACCAACGCAGTTTGTCTGGCAGCGTTCTGTTCTGCCCGCAATTGGGCAATTGGAGCCAAGGCACCGCCTTGTTCCAATTTGGCTCGCTGAGCATTAGCATCAGCAACCATCTTGACTGCCGTTGCCGTTGCTACTTCAACCTCGATCTCCGAGTTTTTTAACAGTTGCTTGGCCTCCTGGAGTTTTTGTTCAGCGGTTGCCAATTCTTGCTTGGCTTGATTAACCGCCTGCTTCTGAGACTCTTTAGCCACAGCAACTTTTTGTTCAGCCGCTACGGTCTTTTGCTTCATCTCCTTTCGCATTTCTGCTTCAACTTTCGCCACGGCCGACTTACCAGCTTCAACTGCCGAAGTTGTCTCTTGGATAAACTTCTGGACCGAAGCCTTTGCCTGTTCCGCCAATTGATACGCATTGCGCCTGGCATCAATTTGTTTTCTCGTTTCCGGATCAAACTCCGCCGGAGTCTGACTATACTGCGCCACCGTTATTCCATACTCATTCAATGGTGAGGGAACAACGATAATCGGTTTTTTTGTATCCGGGTTACGCTTGACACGTGTCCGATACACTCGGTCTTCTTCATCTCCCGAAAACCTATGGAGCTTCTTAGCTTCCGCCGGATCGACCTTGCGGACGATCAATTGCTCCACGGTCTCAAACTCATAAAGCCCGTTCTTCAGTTGATCCTCAACCGTGCTATTAAAGAGTGCCAAATCTTGCATTTGGTACTCACTGGCTGTCATCATTGGACCGGTGTTTTTCACACAAGTCGTCAAATGTTGACCAATGGCATGTTTAATGCCTTCAACTCCAACCAATCCAAAGTCTGAATGGAGTTTCATGAAATTGTCTTCGTCAACCGGAAGCGTCACCTTTAAAACATGGTTGGTGAAGCCTTTCCCGGCGTCAGAGAAAACAACTTCGATACTCGTGTCTTCTTTAGTGCCTTCGTCTGTCTTGGCACTAAAGAACAAGTCAATGTTGCGCGGGTAGGTACTAACCTCCCCGAACAACTGCATGTACAGACCGTTGGTGTTGACAAACCGCACGGTGCCCCAGGGATACTGACACACTTGCAAGTTCTCGTCGTAGTTATACTCCCAGATATTTCCGGCAAAAATTGCCAGAAACAATACGGCAAAGAAACTCACGATCTTCAGCCAATGTCCTCGAATTGTTTCGAGTACACTGCCTTCGCCACCATCGAAATCTTCATCGCGTCGATTCATTCTTGTCTCCTTCTCTAAAAAACATCTCGAAAAACACTGATGCTTTTTGACGCATCACTTAACGACATAGCACCGTAAGCAAAACTTAGGATACACCTTCGCCTCTGGGAGGTTGTTCGCCGGTCGCTTGATGCAAGTCATCCAAAACCATCTTTTGTTGCCGAAGATTGGCAGCCGCTTGGGGCAAAGCCTTTTCAGCGCGCTGTTTAACCTCAGCCGCATCGGCAACTACGGTTTTGGGGTCGTTCCATCGGAAAATGATTCCGAGGAAACGACGACCTGTGCCCGTTCCGGATAGAATCCAGAATACGAAACAGGTGATCAAAAACAGTGCTAGCGCCTCAAACAACCAATACTGTGGAGAAAGCAAGAACATCCTACGCCACCCTTTCATAAAGCTATATCTGCGACTCTGAAATTTGGTCGCATCTTCAAAAAAACTAATTCAAATTTTCTTAAAGATGCGACCAAGGGTTAAATTTTCAAGGAACGTATTTATCAGCGATACTAACAGATAAATAATTTCTTGTCAATATTTTGAAAAATTTGTCAAGAGTTGACAGTATTTTTATCAAAACCAAAAACCGGCCACGGCCGGTTTTTGGTTTTGATAAATTTGGTGGACCCACGGGGAATCGAACCCCGCCCTCATCCATGCCATGGATGCGTAATGCCGATTTACTATGGGCCCGTGACTAGTTTACAACTTATAGCTAATAGCTTTTAGTTTTTCGAAACTTTCTTTAAAATTTTTCATGGCGCGAGTTCCACGCAGAGCAAATGCCGGGTGCAGTATGGGAAAAACGCTCCAGTCCCCTACTTTAAAAAGTTTTCCTTGGTCGCGCGTGATTTTTGCTTCAGGTAAAAAGAAATTCATAGAAAACCTTCCCAGCGTGACGATAATTTTTGGCTGAAGGATTTGAATTTGTTTTTCTAGATAGGGTTTATAGAGAGCGATTTCTCTTGGCAGTGGGTCGCGATTTTCAGGCGGTCGCCGTTTTACAATGTTGGTGATATAAACATCTTCTTCCTGCCAACCGATAGCGCGTATGCATTGACGCAATAACTGGCCCGACCTGCCAACAAACGGTCTTCCCTGCTCTTCTTCCGTGGCGCCGGGTGCTTCGCCAATAAAAAGAATCTTGCTTTTTGGGCTTCCTTCACCAAAAATAAGTTTAGTTTTTAGTGGCAACTTTTTATCGCCAAGCATTTCTTGGCGCAAATTTTCCAGCGCAACCATTTTGTTCATATAAAAATAATACCGCTTTTCTTTATTTTTTTCAATGAATATTTACAAAAATTTATTTTTAGGTTAATATGTAATTTATAAGATATGCTCCTATAGCTCAACGGTAGAGCAGTTGCCTTTTAAGCAATTGGTTCCAGGTTCGAATCCTGGTGGGAGCACAA
>CAYTMT010000060.1:0-4483 GCA_964439095.1 uncultured Gammaproteobacteria bacterium
CGGCACCCCCGAAGAAGTAGCCCGCAAAAAAGGGAGCTTTACGGGCGAGTATTTGAAGCGGATGTTGAAGTGAGTACTGTTACATCACAGCGAGTTTCCGGCCACCTTAAAAGTCGACGCGTAGTTTTTGAGCATAAAAACAGCATCGGCTTTCAGATGGTTTCTAATCCAATCTTTTTCTTTTTCACCGGCCACTAATTCGCCGAGTCCTTGTAATATCTCGTGGATATTTACCTGTTCAATGCAGGCGGTACAGTCGGCCAAGTATTCGGGAATCGTTTTGCCGGTTCTCTTGGTAATCACTTCCGGGTTAAAATCCCATCTGTTTTTGGCGAAATAGTGGATATCATAAATATCGCGCATGGCCAGTTCGTTGCGGAGTGTCAACGCGGCGAGTTTGCTGGCAAACAGGTAATCTTTGGTGGCCACCAGCATGGCGGTGCCCAAATGTTCCCGAATTTCGTAGTGGTCGCGGATAGCGGGGATCAACTCCCGTGTATTTATCTCCACTTTTATGTTATGGTCTTCGTCGCCATAGGAGAGCACGGCGAAAATGGTAAAAAATTTAAGGTATTGATTTTTGACTTGGCCGTATTTTTCTAGGATGCTCACTATTTTTGCAAATACCATTTTTTTATGTTCTTCGGTTACCGTCAGCAAATCAAAATCTAAGTCTACCGAGAAGCGGGGCAGATCATAGAAAAAATAGGCGCAGGTGCCACCCTTAAAACCCAAGAGCGGGCTAATCTCGACATCGCGATAAATGTCCCGTAAAATTTGGCCCATGAGCAATTGGTGAGTAGCTTTATTGAGCATATTTGGTGTGGTAAATATGTAATCTTTTTAGGAGCTGTTGGTTGTGGTAGAGGGGCGCCAGCTCATCGCACCTGGCCCAATTGATTACCGACAAGTTGTCGAAATAGTAGTTGGGAAACAAATAGAGCATGTCCAAAAAGGCACGTTCGGTGGTGGCGATGCTGTAGTTGTTTTGGTGGATAATGCCGGCCGGGTTAAACAAAACCGCGTTTTTTAATTTTCGAAACACCAAGGGGTGTTGGTCTAGAGTGATGGTTTTTGACTGGTTCGTGGCGATAAACAGGGTGTCATAATGTTGAAAAATTACCCCCGCCTCGCGGAGTATGGTTTCAAAGCTGATGTAGGACGGGGTGTAGAGGCTGGTGGCTAATTCTTTTACGCTGTAGTTTTTTAGTTTTGAGAAAACGCCTCGAGTGAGCCGAGTGAGAGTTTTGTGTTTTACGTAGTAGGCAGTTTTGGCGTTGAGGTTTTTTTGGTTATTTTCTTGCCAAATCAAAGCCAAATCCTTGTTACTCAGGATTGTTTTGGGGGATTGGTACAACTTGGCAATGAGAGTGCCTTTTTCCATAATATACTTTGGAAGTTAGGTTTATTCTAGCTTCCAGTGTACATTATTTCTAGTTAGCTGTCAAGTGGCTGTTTTACCTCATAATTTTACTGCCACTGTCATTTTGCCCTTGACTTTTGGGTGATTTTTTGCTACCATACTCTATTCCGTAGACAATTCTACGGACACAAGCTCTTTTCACTAAATTTTAACAAAAAGCCATTCCTAAACTGGGAAGAGTGTTTTTATCACCCATTTTATATATTATGGGTAGTAGTAACACTCTTCTCAATCCTTGGTTGAGTGCCTCGTCCAGGCAGGACAACATTCTTTCTGGCTTTCAGCCGGGGAGTAAGGTTCATGAAATACGGCGACATCACTTGGGGGCAGACCGAAGCTCTCATCAACATTCTGGGCGGTGCGGAAGTCGTCTTGGCGGTTCTGCGCGGAGACCTCAAGGTCACCGTGGAAGAAGTGCGCAAGGTCACTGCCATCGCGGTGGCCGAGAAGACGGAGCAGCCCGTCGTCCCCCGTCATACCAGCCTGGCGGCGACCGTGGACTACGGTATGTCGTTGGGTCAGATGGTCGTGGCCGGCGGCTACGACTGGGTGGACAGTAATATCACTGCTCAGAACTTCCCCATCGCGGGGACTGGGCTGGTCGAGTACGTGGTTGGGGTTGTCCACCCCAACAAGGTGGTCACCACCAAGCAGGTGCTGGCCGAGATGGAGCGTCTCGGCCTCAAGCCGGCGTCGATCGAGGTGCTTCTCGCTTTTGGGATCGCGTATCCCGATATGCAGCGGGAGTGCCCGTTCGTCGCTCTTGGGTCCTCCTGGGTGGGCCCGGACGGCGGCCGCTACGTGCCCTGCCTCTACGGGGACGCTTCCGAGCGCGACCTCGTCCTGGGCTGGGACGGCCCCGGCGACCGCTGGGACGCCGACTACCGCTTTCTGGCGGTCAGCAAGTAGGCCTAGGTTTCTCGGTACCTTGGTACTCAAGGTACTTGGACCCTTCGGCTCGTACGCGCACCCCCCCTTGGGGTGCGCGCTTTTCTTTTTTGTGATATATTTTATACGGAAAGTAAACGATACAGTTTACAATTACAATTGTGGACGGTTGAAATCTGGATCTATCAATAGGCCGGAATAGCGTGTGATACGTTACAGGCTAGTGCGCCGCTGATACATTCTAAAAATGAAGATACTTGGTACAGAACATTTGGGAAATAATGTTTTCAAATTCGATTCAGCTCGGAGAGTATTCGATGAGCAGTGTTGCAGGAACATGTTTTGTATAGTTTCTTGGGTCCTCCTGGGTGAACCCGAACGGCAACCGCTACGTGCCCTACCTCAACGGGAACGCTTCCAAGCGCAACCTCAACCTGAACTGGGACAACCCCAGCAACCGCTGGAACGCCGACTACCGCTTTCTGGCGGTCAGCTATTACCTTCGTTTCTCCTCCGCCTTACAACGGGGGATTTTGTTTACAAAAGCTTAACCAGCCGCCGGCCATTTTACCGATTTGAGCAACTATGGCAGAAATAGCGGTGTATTTGTTGGTGTCTAATTCTTTCAACTCCCACAATAGTTTAAGAAAAAATTTAAGGGCGTCGATCTTAGTGCTTAATTGTTGAACGATGTCTAATTTTTTTGTAGAATTGGCGTAGCCGGCATAGAGAGACAGCTCTAAACAGCTGGTAAATATGTTATCTATTTTTACGCCCAGTGTAAATTTTGTTAGTTTTGGTAGACGGACAAAATATCCATGCCACAACTTGTATCCCTCGTTCAGTTTCGTAAGGATGGGCAGTTCATTTTCTGTTTTTCGTAAGGGGGGGGGGATTTAAAGGCGGTGTTAACGTGTTATGAAGATTCAATTGGTTCATACGTATCAAGATATTATTTCGTTAGAAAATCTGCTGTTGGCTTGGCAGGAATTTGTGGTAGGTAAAAAGAACAGGTTGGATGTGCAGTTATTCGCTCGCGATCTTATGGATAACATTATGGCACTCCATGTGGATTTGGTAAATGGGGATTATCGCCACGGCGGCTACGAAAGTTTTCGTATCACCGATTCTAAACCGCGCCATATTCACAAAGCGAACGTGCGCGACCGGTTGTTGCATCATGCGATTTACCGCATCCTGTATCCGTTTTTTGATCGTACGTTTATAGCCGACTCGTTTTCGTGCCGCGATAACAAAGGCATGCACCGAGCGATTGATCGGTTTCGAGCAATGGCCTACCAGGTGAGCCGCAATCATACGCGTTCGTGTTATGTGTTAAAGTGCGATATTAAAAAGTTTTTCGCGAGTATTGATCACGATGTGTTGCTCCATATATTGAACGAATTTATTCCAGACCAAAAAATTATGGCGCTCCTCACAGGTATCGTGGAGAGTTATGTTACTGACAATTGCGGGAATGGCAGCTGGCGAGTGGGTTTGCCGCTCGGCAACCTTACCTCGCAACTGTTTGCCAATGTATATATGAATGTTTTTGACCAGTGGGTAAAGCACCAGCTCAAAGTCAAACACTATATTCGTTACGCCGATGATTTTGTATTTCTGTCTCCGGAGCGGGCGGAGTTGCAGTCGCTTGTGCCGCATATTCAGCAGTTTTTGGAACAATGTTTGCACCTTTCGTTGCATCCGGACAAAGTCTTTATCAAAACAGTGGCCTCGGGTGTGGATTTTTTGGGTTGGACTTTGTTTGCCGACCATCGGGTGTTGCGCCACACGACGAAGCGGCGCATGTTTGCCAGGCTGCACGAGCACCCAACTACGGCCACGTTTCAGTCGTATTTCGGACTCCTCCGCCACGGGAATACCGAAGCGTTTCGGCAAGAGGTGATGATGCGGGCGTGGATAGCGGGAGTAGACATGGACAAGAGCGATAATGCGTGGTAATGTTTTTTAGAAATATATTGCTACAAAATTTTTAGCACCCGGGCATGAGTACTCTCCTGCACGTTCAATCTCTTCTTGCCAAACTCCCGGACGTGCCGGGAGTGTATTTGTTTTATAACTCGAACAAAGAATTGATTTACGTGGGCAAAGCCACGTCGCTCAAAAGCCGGGTGCGGAGTTATTGGAGTGGTAAAAAAACGCCGCGACCGA
>CAYTMT010000061.1:0-4314 GCA_964439095.1 uncultured Gammaproteobacteria bacterium
TCAGGTACTATTCTCCCTAACAATGCGTACATACAATCGTGGCTGATTGAACCAACGCCAGTTTTTTTATTACTTATTACGTTATGCCAACAATTAATCAGGTTATCCGCAAAGGCCGGCACCCCAAAATTGTGAAGAGCAAAGTGCCTGTGCTCCAATTTACTATCGACAACTTGCACCGCCGCAAGACCATTTTTAGTAACGGCAGTCCGTTTAAGCGCGGGGTGTGCTTGAAGGTGTATACCACTACTCCAAAAAAACCTAACTCGGCGTTACGTAAAGTAGCCAAAATTCGTTTGTCTAACGGCACCGAAGTTATCGCCTATATTCCAGGTGAAGGCCATAATCTCCAAGAGCACTCGATCGTGCTTATTCGTGGTGGTCGTGTAAAAGACTTGCCAGGTGTACGCTACCACATTGTGCGCGGTGTATATGATACCCAAGGCATTGAATCTCGTCGTCGCGGCCGCAGTCTCTATGGTAGCAAGCGTCCGAAAGCTAAGAAGGCCTAATTTTTACCTGTAACTCTTTTACTATGCGTGGAAAAAAAGTTGTAAAACGGCTGATTCAGCCAGATGTACGTTATGGCAATGTTACTTTGGCCAAGTTTACTAACTGCCTCATGAAAGGTGGAAAGAAAACAGTGGCCCAAGCAATTGTGTATGGAGCACTCGATATTATCGCTGCTGCCGATGCCAAAAAAGATGCTATTAAAGTTTTTGAAGAGGCAATTAACACTGTGCGCCCTCAAGTTGAGGTTCGCTCTCGTCGTGTAGGTGGAGCCAACTATCAAGTACCACTTCCTGTACGTGGTGAACGTCAGGATGCTTTGGCTTTTCGTTGGATCATTGAAGCTGCTCGCAAGAAAAAAGGTCAGCCAATGGTAAAGAAACTTGCAACTGTTCTTCAAGAAACTTCGCAAGGTATTGGTGATGCGATCAAGAAATACGATGACGTAAAGCGCATGGCTGAAGCCAACAAGGCCTTTGCCCACTTTGCTCGATTCTCCAAATAATATCGTTCATTAAAACATTTTTATGCCCCGTGAATATTCTATCGAAAAAACACGTAACATTGGTATTTGCGCGCACATTGACGCGGGCAAAACCACCACCAGTGAACGCGTCTTGTTTTACACTGGCAAGAAGCACAAAATCGGTGAAGTACATGAAGGTGCCGCCGAAATGGACTGGATGGAACAAGAAAAAGAGCGTGGCATTACCATTACTTCTGCCGCCACTACGTGTTTTTGGAAGGGGCACCGCATTAATCTTATCGATACCCCAGGCCACGTAGATTTTACCGTAGAAGTAGAGCGCTCACTCCGCGTACTCGATGGAGCAGTGGCTTTATTCGATGGCTCCCAGGGCGTAGAACCACAGTCTGAAACTGTATGGCACCAGGCCGACAAGTATCATGTACCGCGCATTGCCTTTGTGAACAAAATGGACAAAGTAGGTGCTGATTTTTACATGACGCTTGATTCTATCCACGAACGGTTATCACCGGATGCTATTGCGATTGAACTTCCGATTGGACAAGATAGCTCGTTTTCGGGTGTGATTGATTTGATTGAAGAAAAAGCTTATCGTTTTGAAGGCAAGAATGGTGAAAATATTATCACCTTCGATGTGCCAGAAGAAATGAAAGCCAAGGTCGCTGAATTTCGCGCGAAGCTCATGGAAAAAATGGCCGAAGCCAGTGATGCGTTTACGGCTCGCTATTTAAACGGCGAGAGTTTTACCGTAGATGAAATTCGTGGCGCTATTCGTACTTTGTCACTCCAAAGCAAAATGTACCCCGTGATGTGTGGTTCGGCGTTATCCAACATTGGTGTGCAGCTTATGCTTGACGCCGTTATTTGGTATTTGCCAGCTCCGAGCGATTTGGCTTCTATTAAAGGCATTAATCCAGACACCGAAGTCGAAGAAACCCGCGAAGCCAATGATGAGCAGCCGTTTTCCGCGTTGGCCTTTAAGTTAGCCACTGATCCGTTTGTGGGTAAACTTATTTTTTTCCGTGTCTATTCTGGTAAGGTAGCTGCGGGGAGTTATGTATACAATTCATCTTCGGGCGAAAAAGAACGCATCGGTCGGTTGGTGCGTATGCATGCTAACCACCGTGAAGATATTGATGAAGTATATTCTGGTGAAATTGCCGCGGCCGTAGGTTTAAAATCTACTTTTACCGGTGATACCCTCTGTGATGAAAATAAACAAATTATTTTAGAAAAAATCGTTTTCCCTGAACCAGTTATTTCGGTAGCTATTGAACCAAAAACTAAAGGCGACCAAGAACGCATTGGTATGGCCATGCAGAAACTGGCCGAAGAAGACCCGACATTCCGAATTCACACTGACGAAGAAACACTCCAGACCATTATTTCTGGTATGGGTGAATTGCACCTTGACATCATTGTGGACCGCATGAAGCGTGAATTTAAAGTGGAAGCGAATGTTGGTGCTCCACAGGTAGCCTACAAAGAAACAATTCGCGCTGTAGCTGATGCGGAAGGTAAGTATATCAAACAATCCGGTGGTCGTGGTCAGTATGGTCATTGTTGGATTAAAGTTGAGCCACGAAAAGAAGGTGAAGGGTTTGAATTTATTGATGAAGTTAAGGGCGGCGTTATTCCTCGTGAGTTTATTACCCCAATTGAAAAGGGGGTCAAAGAATCATTAACCCGTGGTATTTTGGCTGGGTATCCAGTAGTGGACATTCAGGCAACCGTGTTTGATGGATCATTCCACGAAGTTGACTCTTCGGAAGCTGCTTTCAAAATTGCTGGTTCTATGGCCTTCCAGGCAGCTTGTAAAAAAGCTAACCCCGTTATTTTGGAGCCAATCATGAAAGTAGAAGTGGTTACTCCAGAAAATTTTATGGGTGATGTGATTGGTGATTTAAGCGCCAAGCGTGGTCAGATTCAAGAAATGACTGATCGTTCCACGATGAAAGTGGTGAAAGCGCAAGTTCCGTTGGCCAGCATGTTTGGCTATGCTACATCGCTCCGTAATATGACTCAAGGTCGCGCAAGTTATGCGATGGAATTTGGTCATTATGCTGAGGTGCCAAATAACGTAGCGCAAACTATTATCGCTGGAAGACAAAAGTAGAATTTCAAAAAACAGAGCCCGCTTCACCAGTGTGAGGCGGGTTTTGTTTTTGGTTTAAGGTTGTGCACATGAGGAGATCGTGAAAGTGTGGTATACTAATATTACTATGTCTTCTTATCAGCACGAGCCGGTATTTGGTCCAGCGATAAGCGAAGCAATCAAAGTGATTCGGAAAGAGCCAGGGCTGGCTTTGTTTGGTTTATTGTCTGTGGTGGTTGGTCAATTTGGATTAGCCGATTTTTTGGGTAAGCTTGCTTTTGGTGTCACAGACACCTCATCATTGTTTCGTATACCGTGGCCACAAACTTTGTTATCGTGGGTACAATTAACCTGGTTTTTGGTTTTGGTAATCATTGTTGGAAGTGCGATTGTCTTGGTGGCAGTTGCTGCGGAAGGGGCTTTAATTGCTGGAGCTGCATATTGGTATCGATTTCGAAAAGTTGGATTATTGCAGCGGTTTTGGCATACGGGGGTAAAACATTTTTGGCGTTTACTCGCAGTGCATATTTTGGAAAAAATATTATTGATTTTTATTTTATTTGTAGCACGTTTTAGTTTTTTGTATTCATCTTTTATCCCCACACAGTGGGGGCGCGTAGTTGGTAGTGTAGTTTTGACAGCTTTGATAATTTTATTTGGTTTGGTCGTTACATCGGTGGCAGTGTTTGCTCGCGGGTATATTGTGGTAGAAGAAATGACTTTGCAAAGAGGGGTGGTCGAAGGACTTCGTTTGTTTAGTGGGCACGGCATTCTTTCATTAGAGCTTAATTTTTGTTTATTGATATTGAGCACGCTCTATGTTTTGGTATTTGGTTTTATTTCCACTTATCTTTTTATTCCGTCCGTATTTTTGCTTATTCTTGCTGGATTTTTCAACTCTCCTTTCTTAAGTGTGGTAGCATATTATGGTGGGTGGTTGTTTGTGGGGTTAATTCTCATGGCCGCCGCCGCATTTTTAAATGCGGCCACCACTGCTATTTGGATTATGGTTTTTATGCGCATTCGCCATGTTGGCGCAAGTAGCCGATTGTGGGCATATCTTACTCATTGGTTTCGTAGGTAGCTGAAAACGTCTATGTCTGATTTTCCGAGTATTGGCAATTTATTGGGCGGAGCTACTGGTAATGCTCAGCCACCAAAAAAAGATGATGATAATAGTACCACCATCAAATTCACCAAAAAGATGGCGGAAATTTCGATA
>CAYTMT010000062.1:0-2249 GCA_964439095.1 uncultured Gammaproteobacteria bacterium
CCACACCGGAATCTGATGCCCAAACCAAATCTGGCGCGAAATACACCAATCACGCAGGTTATCGATCCAGTGAAAATAGGTTTTATTAAAACGATCGGGAATAATTTTTATCTGCTCACTCTTAATCACGGTCTGCATCAGCTCTTTCAACGTCACTTCTTGTTCATCGGTAACCCCTTTTAACTTTGAGCTCCTTAACCCGAACTTTTTGTTAACATCCACAAACCACTGTGTCTTCGGGAGTGGCTCTACCACGTCGCTAAACCGATCTGAAGTACCAACATTCTGCACCGTGTCTTCAATTTTTTCTAATAGCCCTGCTTTTTCTAACCAAGCCACCGCCTTGGCGCGGGCTTCTTCTGTTTTTAATCCTTGATACTCTGCGCTCGCGGCCGCAGTCATGCGCCCATCTTCGCCAATCACGGCGATAAGGCCAATGTCATTACTGGCCGCTTTTTGTTTTTGGTACATTTCAAAATCAATCGGACTATGTGCTGGCGTAACGCCCAAAGCACCTGTACCAAATGAATCATCAACGCTTTCGTCGCCAATTATTTTTAAACGCAATGTATGGTTGGGGTCGCCACCAAATCCAGGCACGGTGAATTCTTGCCCGATATATTTTTTCCACTTCCCCGCAGGATTCACCGCCACGGCAGTATCGCCCAACTTGGTTTCGGGGCGCGTGGTAGCAATGGCAAATGGAAAATCTTTTGAGTATTTGAAATAATACAACTTGGCTGGGCGCTCCACGTACACGAGCTCGTCATCACTGCATGTGCTCTGGCCTTTTACCGACCAGTTAATAACGCGGTAGCCGCGATAAATCAAACCATCGTCGTACATTTTTTTAAACACCATGCGCACGGCGCGATTGCGCACCTCGTCGAGCGTGAATGCTTCGCGATGCCAATCTAAACTAGCGCCCATGCGGCGGGCTTGATTGACAATGGTGTCGTGCGATTCTTGCGCGAACTGGTGCACGCGTTGCATGAACGCGTCTCGGCCTAATTCTTGTTTGGGTTTGGTAAAGCCTTCGTTTTTGATCAACAAACCTTCTACTTTTGATTCGGTCGCCACGGCGGCATGATCTGTGCCCGGTACCCAAAGTGTGCGATCGCCTTTCATGCGGTGGTAGCGCACCATTACATCTTCGATGGCCAACATAGCCGCGTGCCCCATGTGGAGTGTGCCCGTAACGTTGGGTGGTGGCAGGACAATCGAAAAATGACCAGCGTCTGCCTGGGTATTTCCAGCCTCTACACTTTTTTCGGGCGCAAAAAAACCACTCGCTTCTTCGCGACTGTACACCTCGTTTTCATACTGTTTCGGCTCGTAGGCTTTGGGTAGTTCTTTCATAAAAGTAAAAGTGCTTTAATTTTACGCAATTACCGGAAAAAATGCAACTTAAAAAATAGAAACCCGCCAGCGGTCTTGCGACATGGCGGGGTAGCTAACTACCTACTAGAGTCTTCTCAACCCTGGTCGTAGTCAAGGATGGCAAAACTGCCTCCCGTGAAAAAAACGTGAAAGAAGCACTCCGGAGGTTTCTTCGGCCCCAACGGCTTTCCGCTGAAGACATGAACACCGTCACGAAAACCGAGATACAGGCCACGATCAAACGTAGCCATCCTCTCTTTGCTGTATCCCTCATTCCTAGCAGGGATAGATGTAGCAGAGACTGGAGGATGGAACTTGTAGAACTTGCCTGGCTTCAGCACCTTCCGAGCCTCTTCATTGCGCACGATCTCTTCCTTGGTCATCTTTTCCTTCTCTGGAAAAATGAACATGCCGACGTACCTTTTGGCAAAAAAACCGCAAAATTGCGGCAACGCCATTGTTGGAGATAGTTCCAACAACGACAGAACATACCATGCCAAGTTATTTTTGTCAACCCACTGTACGGCCGCTATCAACCAACAATTAACAAACAAATTTCAAAAATAAAAAGGACGGTGGCAAACCGTCCGTGAACTGCACTTTCCATGTTGCCAACATGAAGGCTCCTGCCTACTTGCGACGAGCGGGTGGCGGAGTGGTCCCGAGAACCTGCCCCCTCAGAGGAAGCCTGGCTCCCACAGAAGGGGCGACAGCGGGTGCGGAGGAAGGTTCCTTGGCCTCCCCCGAGGCAAACTCGCTATCGGCGACATCAGCATCACCACCGACGGCAATCACGGCCGTAGCCATGACAGTGGGCGATTCAGCAGCCTGTGCCGGAGAGACCACCCCCGAAGTAAAGGCGGACGATC
>CAYTMT010000062.1:2349-3985 GCA_964439095.1 uncultured Gammaproteobacteria bacterium
GAATCTATCCACACCCCTATTGGCTTCGCACAGTTGACACAAAATCAACAAGGCGCTATAATGACCCATTCTGGACTTGCCGGAATATTAGCCTATGTTACTCCCCGATAATCAGCAATTTAACCAAATAATTACTCGTGGCAGCACTTTTTTGCTAGCTCTTCCGCACGCCCCGAGCGACGATATGGTTGTGAGCGCATTGGCACTCACTCGTTTTTTAGTTAGCCATGGTAAACGCGCAGACATTGTTGTACCACAATTTTCTATACCCAAAAAATTAAAATTTCTAAGTGGTATTGACCATATTAAAACAGAGCTACCATCAGCTCAAAAATTTATTATCAAAGTCGACGTTTCCAAAACAAAATTAGACACGCTCACCTACGACATCAAAGACGATTGGCTCTATATTTATCTTACTCCCAAAGATGGAGTATTCACCAAAAACGAACTCCGTACCGCCCAAACTGGTTTCCGCTATGATGCTATAATTACCCTTGGCATTCCTCACCTAGAACATCTTGGTGATTTATTTTTTAACAATACTGATTTATTCTATCGTACACCCGTAGCAAATATCGACCACCATACTGGCAACCAACACTTTGGCCAAGCAAATATGGTAGACCTTACCGCTACATCACTTGCTGAAATTGTTTTTTCACTTCTTGAAAGTACATTGGGAGCAACGATTGACGCGCCCATGGCCGAACAACTATTAACTGGCATGGTCAGTGAAACGCGCAGCTTTAAAACTGGCAATGTAACTCCGCACGCTCTGGCCACCGCCAGCAAACTTATGCAGCTGGGCGCTGATCGTGAAACAATTATCCGCCACCTCTACCGCACCCGATCAATCGCTGCCCTCAAACTGTGGGGTGAAGCGTTGCAACATCTACGCATTGAACCAGGCACGGGATTGGTGGTGAGCACCATTACTCGCGAAATGTTTGTCCGTAGTGGCGCCGAAGAGCACGAACTTCCCGACATTATTCCAGATCTTATTAGTAACACACCAGCAGCCGAACTTATTCTCCTCATCTACGAATACACTACCAACAATGGTACCACCGAAATTCGTGCCATCTTGGTTTCGGAATCAAGTCATAACGCCCTCACCCTGGTTGAACGCTTTCATCCGCACGGCAACAAAAAAGAAGCCCTCTTTGCACTCCCCGACACCCCGTTAGCAGCCGCCGAAGAAACCATCGTTAAAACAATCACCGAACAACTGAAAAAATAAATCAAAAAATCTTCCGCAGTCCGGAAGATTTTTTATACCAACGACCTACCCGTCATCTCAGACGGCTGATCGAGCCCCATCAGACGCAACATAGTTGGCGCCACATCAGCCAACATGCCAACTGGACGCAACAAACTTAAATCGCCCTCAGGAGGATCGCCACTCGGACCAGCAGTACCCAAAAATTCACGGGCGATAATAATACATGGTACTGGATTAGTAGAGTGCTCTTTGTCAATTTCCCCCGTTTGCAGGTTAGCTACTTCTTCAGCATTTCCATGATCCGCAGTAACCAGCATAACACCACCTTTTACCAACACCAACTCCGCCAAGTCTTCCAAGCATTTATCTACTATTTCACAGGCTTTTACCGTCGCCGCCTTGTTGCCTGTG
>CAYTMT010000063.1:0-3867 GCA_964439095.1 uncultured Gammaproteobacteria bacterium
TCGCTCAAAAGCCGGGTGCGGAGTTATTGGAGTGGTAAAAAAACGCCGCGACCGATTGAGGAGATGCTGCACGAGGTGGTGGATATGAGTTGGCGCGAAACCGATTCGGTGCTGGAGGCCATTATTTTGGAAGCGGCGTGGATTAAAAAAAATCTGCCGCGGTATAACGTGCTCGGGAAGGATGATAAAAGCTGGAACTATATCGTGATCACGCGCGAGCTGTTTCCGACGGTGCGCACGGTGCGCCAGCACGACCTGGCTTTGCTGGCGCAAACAACGGGTGAGGCGAATCCGTTTTTGGAAGTGTTTGGGCCGTTTCCGGGATTGAACACCAAAGAGGCGCTCAAGATTTTGCGCAAGCTGTTTCGGTTTTCCACGTGTAAGCCAGCCCATAAACCCTGTCTGTATTACCAACTCGGACAATGTTTGGGGGTGTGTACGGGCGAGATTGCGCCGAGTGATTATCGCCGTTTGGTGGTGCGGCCGCTTGTTTTGTTTTTGCGCGGTGAAAAAAAACGGGTGGTAGTGGCGTTTCAAAAATCCATGGCCTTGGCGGCCACAGAAAAACGGTTCGAGGAAGCGGCGCGGCTGCGCGATCAAATTCGGGCGCTCGATCGTATTCGCGATGTGACACTTCTGAACGAAAGTTTTGTGCGCGATGTGCTCCGGCCCGAGCACCAGCCGGGCGATTTTATGGCGCGCCGCATTGAAGGATATGACATTTCCAATTTAGGCGCTACCGGTATCGTGGGGAGTATGGTGGTGTTTGATGATACCGAGCCGGTAAAGCGTGAGTATCGCAAATTTAGTGTGCGGCACATTGGCCAAAGCGATGTGGACTCGCTGGCCGAAGTGCTGGAGCGCCGCTTAAACCACGCCGAGTGGCCTTTGCCAGATGTATTTTTGGTGGATGGTGGACTGCCGCAACTAAATCGGGCGCGGAGCGTGCTTACTAATCGTGGTATAAAAGTGCCGCTCGTGGGCATTGCCAAAGGGTCGGAGCGTAAACGCAATGATTTTTTGGTGACGGATAACAGCAAGCCGTTTTTGGACTGGCTTGGTAGCCATCGCGTGCTCCTCATTCGGGTGCGCGATGAAGCACATCGGTTTGCGATTACCTTCCAGCGCAGTAAACGTAAATTGCCACGTGGTAAAAAAAATAAAAAAAGAGTATACTAGCCACAACCTGTCATTGCCATCAACCGTAGATTCCCGCTTTCGCGGGAATGACAGGTAAGACTCGTTCTATGAGCCCACAATCACAAAACACTCGTCGTACTTTTTCGGTGCAGGACCTCAAAAAAATACGCGCGGCACATACTAAAGCTGCTATTAAAGCCAAGCTCTCCGAAGCACATCATCGGGGAGGTTTTAATTTGCCAGAAATAATTTTGGGTGGGCAGGATGGATTGGTGAATGTGCTCGGTGTCATTTTGGGAGTGGCCGCCGCTACATCATCTAGTAAAGTGGTGATTGTGGCTGGTTTGGCCGCCGCGTTTGCCGAAAGCGTTTCTATGGCCGCTGTGGCTTACACCAGTAAACGAGCCGAAGCCGATTATTATCAATCAGAATACGAACGCGAAGAATGGGAAGTGGACAATATTCCCGAAGCAGAACGCGAAGAAATTCGCCAACTCTATCGTGAATATGGGTTCAAAGGCCAAGTGTTGGAAGAGATCGTGACTACGATTACTGCTGATAAAAAAAGATGGGTAAAGGTGATGATGGAACAAGAGCTTAAACTCCAGCCGGTGCACAGCAAAGAGGCAATTACCGATGCTGGGGTGGTAGGCTTTTCGGCGTTGGTTGGTTCGTTTATACCATTGACCGCGTTTTTCTTTCTTCCAATTACTCCAGCTATTATTACCTCGCTCATTGTTTCGGCAATCGTGCTGTTTGTAGTGGGTTGGTACAAGGCCTGGACCACGCTCGGCCGCAAGTTTTGGCAACAGGGTTTGGAGATGATGACCATCGGGATGGTTTCGGCCGTGGTGGGTTACTTGGTGGGGGTAGTATTTCAGGTGAAGTAACAAGGCTATTTATTTTTTGAGTAATTGATCGGCGAGCGCTAGATCTTTTTTTATTTGGGCGGAAAGTTCGATGGCAGTGGCAAAGATTATTTCGTCGCGCAAAAACTGAGTAGTGGTCACGGTTATGGTGGTGCCGTAGAGGTCGCCAGAAAAATGAAGCAAGTGTACTTCTAGACAATCGGCGTGCGAGAGCGAGTTGTGGCCAAAATAGAGCAGGCCGGCATATTTCTGGTTGTTCCATTCTACTTGGCACAGATATAGCCCGCGCGGAAGATGGTGGTTTTTAGCCAGGAGTATATCCAGGTTAGCCGTTGGCGCACCCGTGGTTTTTCCCACACCCAGGCCGGGGAGTACAAGTCCATGGAGTGTAAAATTGGTGGTCATATACAAGTGGACAATGGAGGAAAAAATTGTTAGGATACGAGAGTGTTCGATTTAATTTTTTATTTATGCGACTTCACGCTGTACTTCGCACCTTAATCTTATCAGATCTATTTATTTTGGGAAGTTTTGGGTTGGTGCAACCAATTTTTGCGGTGTTTTTGTTCAAAGATATTGTGGGGGTAACCGTAACTTCGGTGGGGATTGCGGCTACTATTCAGTTGTTTGTAAAAGCTACATTTCAGATTTTGGTAGCCAAGTGGGCCGATGATGAAGCGGGGAATTGTCGGGAGTTGTATGCTTTGGTAGCGGGATCGTTTGTGATTAGTTTAGTGCCGATCGGGTATGCTTTTGCTCATTCAATTGAGCATATTTATATCATCCAGTTTTTTTACGGATTAGGCCAAGCACTTAGCTATCCCAGTTGGCGCGTTATTTTTACTCGCTATCTCAACCAGGACCATGCGGGCTACGAGTGGGGGATGTATGACACGGTGGTGAGTTTTGGAGTAGCGGCCGCTGCTTCATTGGGTGCTTATTTTGCTGACCAATATTCGTTTGCCTCGTTGTTTTTATTTGTTTCCGCTTTGTCATTTATGGGGACGGCCTTTTTGGTGTATATTTTTCAACAAGAGTTTACTTGTCGGATTCCCCTTCATCGCCATAGACAGCGTGTCCCTCAAGTGAATGTTCCAAAATAGTTGAAAAAGATTTTGTTTATTGCAGGATTCTCTATGTCTTCGTCCATGCGGTTCGGGAAAAAACAAGCGGTATATCAAGGGAATATTTTTACCATCTACCAACAAGATGTGGTGTTGCCGAATGGTGAACAAAAAGTTTTTGAATATTGCGAGCGGCCATCGAGTGTGAGTGTGTTGGCACTCAACGAAAAAAATGAATTGTTACTTATTCATGAATATCGGCATGGATATAAAAAGAACGTATGGTTTTTGCCAAGCGGTCGGGTAGAAAAAAATGAACAACCCTTGCGCGCGGCGCATCGAGAAATGCGTGAAGAGACTGGTTTTGATGCCAAAAACATGCAACGAATTTTTAAGCGTTCTCCTTCGAATACGTTGATGTGGGATATTTTTGTATTTGCCGCGCGTGATTTGGTGTGGAAGCCGCTGCCACAAGATCCAGGTGAATGTATTACGGTCGAGTTTGTGCCATTAAAAAAAGCAGTACAGATGGCGCTCGACGGTACTATCGAAAACGAGTTTATTGCCTACAACATTATTCGGTTTGAGTATATGTTGCAGCACAATGAAGTGAAGTGGTGAAGTATGTTGTTTAATTTTTTTATTTTTGGCTATCTAGTTTTTTTTACTGCGGCTACCTGGCACAGTTTTCGTTGGGGGGTTGGATTATTATTGATTTCTTTGCCAGCATATTTAGTTCGCATTTCGTTTGGATTACTACCAACCACAGTGCTGGAATTGGAATTTGTGCTGCT
>CAYTMT010000064.1:0-3852 GCA_964439095.1 uncultured Gammaproteobacteria bacterium
CCCACACCCTGGCCGCCTGGGCACTCGCCGGGCGCTATGTGATTGACGCGATTGCCAAGTTGCCACGGGTGTAAGTTTGACAGAGTCATCTTTTTGTGCTTTAATTGATTCTCTCTTCTTTTAAATTGTTTATCAGGCTGCGCAAGCAGTGTACGGTACGGTATGGTTAGGCATGGCCAGGTTCGGTAAGGTAGGGTTAGGCCTGGCATGGTGTGGTGTGCCGGTGATACTACTAGCCTTCTGCTAGTAGTATCACCAATTTGTTCTTTCTATTTTGAATCATTCTCAGGCTGTGCAAACAGCGCTAAGGTCTGGCCTGGTTGGGCAGGGTATGGTCCGGTGAGGCGTGGCACGGTTCGGCGCCCTGTAATCAAAAGCAGAAATGCTAATGGTTACAGGGCTTCTTTATTTTTTAACTACATTGACAGTATTGTAGGTATCATTTTATACTGGAATTTCCAGATCCTAGTTTTTGTTGGCGGTTTCCACCGTTCATAAACACTCTAGTATCGGGGCTGTTCTTTCCCTTCTCTTCGGAGGTGTCCCATGTGTTGTGAAATCGTTGTGAAGTCTCTCCCTAACGCAACCCTGTGTTGCAAGTGCGTGCGTATGGATTCTTCCAATGGAGGATCTCGCACGGCCCTGTTTTCGGTGACCTACTTCAGCAACGCTTTCGTTGGCAAGAGGATAGAGGTGTACCTCTACGAATGCCAGAAGTGCAAGCGTTGTCAAGGACAATTTCGGGTCGATAGCGGACCGTTGTCTCACATCACTGAGGCTGAGGAAGATCCTCCTAATCCAGTGAGTGTCTCATGAAGGATCACCCACCTCAGAGCTACTCCATTCGGAGGGTGCAATTAGGTGTGTTACTCCGCTGTTTCACCTGCGGTGAGGACACCCTGCATAATGTGTCAGTAGTAGACACTATGGAAGACGTTGCCGATGGATGTCCGCCTCGTCAGTACACGTTTCGCAGTTGCACGCATCACAAGCATGAGGAGCGTGTCAAAGGACAAGAGCGGAGGTAGGGCGTGTTGCCCACGTACCGCCCACCACATTTCCTCGCTTCCTTCACCGGGTCGCGAGGATTTTTCTTTTATCTTTCTTTTGAGTGTGGTATTATAGAGGCTGAATATTTTGTATGTCCGATCAACTCATCACCGATTCTTCCTACGGACAGACGGAACCGGTTGTTCCGCCAACGCCGCAATCATCGCTTGGTGATTCCGAGGTCAACTATTTTGGGTTGACTAATTTTCGTAATCAATTTCGTAAATTTGGCATCAAGATTGATGATCGGCGCCGTCACATGTATGTGGTTGGCAAAACCGGTATGGGCAAAACCACCCTGCTCGAAAACATGGTGCTAAACGACATCTATGCCGGACACGGAGTGGGTGTGGTAGATCCGCACGGAGACTTTGCCGAAAAAATTATCAATTTCATCCCACCGCACCGCATCAACGACGTGGTATATTTTAATCCGTCGGACATGAATTATCCGATTGGGTTTAATATTTTGGAAGTAATCAATCCCGACCAGCGCCACTTGGTGGCCTCGGGTTTGATGGGTGTGTTCAAAAAAATCTGGCCCGATGTGTGGAGTGCGCGTATGGAATATATTTTGAACAACACCATTTTGGCCTTGCTTGACTATCCCGGCACGACGCTGCTCGGTATCAACCGCTTGCTTTCTGATGATGCCTATCGCAAACGCGTGGTCGAAAGTTTAACCGACCCAGTGGTCAAAGCGTTTTGGCAGGTGGAGTTCGCCAGTTTCAACGATCGCTACAAACAAGAGGCCGTCGCTCCGGTGCAAAACAAGATCGGACAATTTTTGTCCGCGTCCATTATTCGTAACATCGTGGCGCAGGTAAAATCCAGTATCAACATTCGCGAAATCATGGATTCGCAAAAAATATTTATCATGAACCTATCCAAAGGGCGTATTGGTGAGGATAATTCTCGGTTGCTCGGTGGTATGCTTATCACCAAAATTCAGCTGTCGGCCATGGAACGTGTAGACACACCCGAAAAAGACCGCAAAGATTTCTTTTTGTATGTTGATGAGTTCCAAAACTTTGCCACCGAGAGTTTTGCTAATATTTTGTCTGAGGCGCGCAAATATCGCCTGGACTTGATTATGGCCCACCAATATATGGAGCAGTTGGACGAAACGGTATTGGCCGCGGTTATTGGTAACGTGGGCACCATGGTAACGTTCCGGGTGGGCTCCACCGATGCCGAGATTTTGGCCAAAGAATTTATCCCCACTTTTTTGGAAGAAGATTTATTGAACCTGGCCAAGTTTCATGTGTATCTCAAACTCATGATTGACGGAGTAGCCAGCAAACCATTTTCGGCGCTCACTATGTCGCCGATTGCGGTCAGAACCGACAGTATGGAAAGCGTGATCAAAGTTACCCGCGAACGCTATGCTGCCTCGCGAGAGGAAATTGAACAAAAAATTATGCGCTGGAGCGGAATGGGACCTCCGGGATCACGAGACGACGACATGGACGCAGTGGAAGAAGCGCGTCCGCCAAAACCAGCCAACATGCCGGCGCTGCAACCTCGTGTTACCGGAGATGATTCTCGTCCGCCACGACCCAGCGATGGTGGCCGAAAAGACGACCGCGGTCCAAGGCGCGATGATCGTGGTGGTAGTGGCCAGAGACCGAGTGGTGGCGGGGGAGACAGGCGCGGAGATCGGCCACAGCAAGGTGGAGGTTCTGCTCGACCAAAACAAAATGGTGGTGGTTCAGATCAACAAAGACGAAGTGATGGTGGTGGACGACGCGATGATCGACGTGACAATGGTGCTCCGCGAGGAAACGGCGGGCAGGGTGGTGGTCAGAATGGTGGGCGAGATAACAATCAGCGCCGTGATGCACAATCAAGCCAGTCACAACCCCCTCGAATTCAGCCGATGGAACAAAAAACAGAGCGGGAGACTCCTGCTCCAGATATGGAATCAGCCACTCCAGTTTTACTGGTTGACCCCGATCAAAAAGGCATTTCGCTGGCTGCAGCTTTGCCCCCAATTCAGCCCAAAAAAACTGATCCAGACGATGATTGGACCGACGACCCGGAGGCCCGCTCTTGACAAAGTTGTGGTTTTGTGCTATTATAGGTTCAATAATTTGAGGTTAATACAGGAGAGGCTTCGGCCAAACACTGTGTTCCCAAAGTAGTCCGCCGTATCGGCGGAAGGTCGAGTAAATAAATTATCCCAAAAACATTTTTGGGAACACAAAACACACACATATATGCCATTTGGAACCGACCGGCAAATGTACGATGTGGATCTTAGCTGCGCTAAATGCGGAGCCCACATCTCCCAATTGCCATTCCAACCGTCCGGCGACCGCCCAGTGTATTGCTCCGACTGCAATCGCGCTTTCCGCGCGAACAAAGTAGGTGGAGGAATGAACGCTGGTATGCGCGCCCCACGTCAGATGTTCAGCGTGAACATGAATTGCGCACAGTGTGGCGCCGCTATCACCGAACTGCCATTTCAGCCGTCTGGTGACAAGCCCGTCTACTGCCGCGATTGCATGCGCTCACGTCGTGACGCCTAATTGATTTCATCTATCAATCAAAACTCACTCCGCAAGGGGTGAGTTTTGTTATTGACAAGAATTTGTTTCTTATTATTCGTTCCGCCCTGCACTTCACTGTGCAGGGCGCTTTTCTTTTTAATAGTACACCTCTTGAAAATCGCGCCATTTTCCGTTATACTCGCCATACATATATGTTTAAAACTAAATCCCCAAAACCACGCGTGCTCATGGCCATGTCCGGCGGAGTGGATTCGTCGGTGGCCGCGGCGCTTTTGCAAAAACAGGGCTA
>CAYTMT010000065.1:0-3673 GCA_964439095.1 uncultured Gammaproteobacteria bacterium
AGATAATTTTTCTAACAAATGTACATTAACAGCTCTTGATTGTAATTTTTCATTCCAAATTTCGTTTGACGACCATTCTGCCTGAGAAAGTAAACGGTTTTTCTTTTCCAGAACTCTGGCTCGCTTAAAAAGCGGCTTTTTTGGTTTTTTCAGGTTTTATTCGAAGAGAACATGGGGTTGACAAAACAGGTAAAAACTGGTATATATATTGGTTGCCTTTTATAGGCACGCAAGGTTTTTTACTACGGTTGTTATGCTAACAGCCGTGGTTTAAGCCTTAGATCCGCCATTAAGGAGGAAAAAATGGCGAGACCGCGGAAACAGCCACCACAGTGTCCTTCCTCTCAACAGGTCGTGCCAGTAGAAGTAGAGCGTGCTGGCAATGGCGCCCGCCTTCAAATCCTCCTCGTCGGAGGAAATGGCGGGTTGAAGGCGTTCTACAGCCAGAAGGCGGCAAAGTTAGGTTTCGGCCTGACTTACGCCGAAAGGCGGTTGAAGGGGGGAAGCACGACAGCGGTATACTGCGCTGTCGTCGTTGTTATCAACCCCAACTCCCATCCATTGAGGGAAGCGGCTGCAAGAATCGCAACTTCTCTCGGGCTGGAGCCGGTGTACATCGACACTGGCTCCGTGTCTATGGTTGAGTCGGCGTTCAACGGCATCCGTGCCGCTTTGGACGCCGCCGCCTCGGTGGCCCCTAAGACCAAGAAGTAGTAGCGGCGGGGGGCGGCGGGGATTTCCCTGTCGCCCTGCCCCCGGACCTCCACACTCCCTCTTGAGTGGTGTGTCGTCCTCTCTTTTATAAATAATGATCTAAAGGAGAGGACGCCACTTAAGAGGTAACATACATAAAACAGTCTTTCGTTCCGAAGGGCTGTTTTTGTTTGTAAACAAAAGGTTGGTGGAGTTTCGCGTGTTTACAGTGATGGGTTTAAGTGGCTGCAGCAAAAAAGTATTTTGTGTTATACTTGGGTGGTCTACAATTAATATTTTTATTCTATGCTCGAACCTAGTTATAAAGAAGCCTTTTCCCATGCCTGGAATTTGGTCTGGCGGCATAAAGTGCTGATAGTGCTGGGGTTGCTCGCTGTTTTGGTCGGCCAGTTTGGTATCAGTAACTTTGTTGGCCAGCTCTGGGCACTGATCCAAGATGGTGCCAGCCCTCATATTTTTGCTTGGCCGGATACCTGGCCGGTGCTGAGCCTGGAGCGTGGGGATTTAGTTTGGATTGGCTGGCTGGGCATAATTTTGGCGGCGTTGGTAATTCTCATTGTCGTGGCAGCTGTGTGTGCACAAGGCGCGCTGATTTCAGCGTCAGTAGATTGGTTTCGCAAAAAAACCGCACCCAGCTGGCAGGTGGCTTGGAAAAAAGGCGTGCGCCATTTTTGGCGTTTGTTGGCGGTGGATATTGCTCAAAAACTCATGTTGTCCGCTCTTGCCTTGGTAACCTATGATCTTATTACCGCCTTTGATTTTTCCAGTATAGCCAATTTTTTCTTCTTAATTTTAGTTTTATCAACCGGTCTGTTACTCGGGTTTAGTGTTTCGTCGGTGGGTATTTACACGGCCGGCTATATTATCGAAGAAGAAGAAAGTTTGATTGATTCGTTGGTGCTCGCCTGCGCCTTGTTTAAGAAACATATTTTGGTGTCGCTCGAAATTAGTATTTTACTTCTCTTGCTTAACATTGTTTTGATTGCCGGGATTTTTTGGCTCTCGACCATTGTGCTGGTCCCGTCTTTTTTCTTGTGGTTGGTGGGTGGTTTTACGGGTTTGCGTGGTTTATTTGCCGTTGGTTTGGCGCTGGCAGCCTTTTTGTTTTTGGTAGCTATTGCGATTGCGGGCGGATTGTTTAATGCTTATACCACGGCCACCTGGATGTATTTGTTTATGAAAATGCATAAACATGGCCTGGAGAGTCGCTTAACTCATTACGCTCAAAAGATTTTTCAAAGAAATTAATTTTTCCTGCTATGTCTGATTTTCCGTCTATCAGCAATATTCTCAAAAAATCATCCTCTACCCCAGATCCTACTCCGGCGAGTACTACTCCCGCCCCCATTGATATTGAAAGCGCCGAAGCTAAGTTTAGCCAAAAAATGAAAGAACTAAAGCTCAAAGAGCAGGAAATGCAGGTCAACCAAACTGCTTTTCAGGTGGGCTTACCCTATATTGATCTGGCGTCTTTTCCAGTATCGGCCGAAGCCTTGCGCCTGGTGCCCGAGGAAGTGGCGCGTGCCAAAAAGTTGGTTTGTTTTTTTAATTCGTCCGATGAATTGCGTTTTGGGGTGGTGGAGCTGAGTGCTGAGGCCATGGAATTTGTGCGGGATCTCGGCGAAAATCACCATGCTAATACCGGGCTCTATCTTATTTCCGAACACAGCCTGGAGCGGGTGTTGCGGCTGTATCTCAATTTGCCGATCGTCAAAGCGGTTACCAAAGATATTAATATTACCGATGAAGAATTAGAGAAATTTGGCGTTAATGTGTATGATCTTACCTCACTGCAAGAACAATTTAAAAATGTCACTATTACGAACGTCGTGACTCTGATGATTGCTTCGGCCCTCAAAGTAAATGCTTCGGACATGCATATTGAGGCCGAGGAAAAGGGAGTAGCGGTGCGCTATCGTATTGATGGTATTTTGCATGATGTAGCTACGCTTCCCAAAGAACAATGGAAGGCTTTCGTGTCTCGCCTCAAGCTCATCGCGGCTTTAAAGATTAACGTTACCGACCGACCGCAGGATGGCCGGGTCAGTCTAAAACTCTCGTCCGGCAGTCTGGATGTGCGTGTGTCAACGCTGCCTACGACGTATGGCGAATCAGTTGTAATGCGTATTTTACATAGCGGCAGCAAGGGTGTTACCTTCGACGAACTTGGTTTAAACGGCTTGGCGCACGATCGGCTCAAGCACGAGATTGAACGCCCGAACGGTATGATTATTACCACTGGCCCCACCGGTTCTGGTAAAACCACTACCATGTACGCTATTTTGCGTACTCTCAATAAACCGGGCGTCAATATTATTACCCTCGAAGATCCGGTGGAAATTAAAATGGAAGGCATTAACCAAAGCCAGGTTGATACGACTTCCAATTATACTTTTGCTCAGGGTTTACGGAGTATTTTGCGCCAAGATCCGGATATTTGTATGGTCGGTGAAATCCGCGATCTTGAGACCGCGGAAATTGCCATTCAGGCTGCGCTCACCGGTCATTTGCTTCTGTCTACCATTCATACCAACAGTGCGTCTGGTGCCATTGCCCGTTTTCTCTCCATGGGTGTAAAACCCTTTCTCTTGGCACCGGCTTTAAATTCCGTGATCGGTCAGCGCTTGGTACGACGTTTGTGTGAACATTGTAAAACACCAGAGGAGGTATCGAGTGAAAACATGAAGCGCATCCGCGAATTATTGGAAACTTTACCAAGCGAAGAAAAGCAAAAAGTTGATTTTAATAGTTTGAATTTCTACAAAGCGGTTGGTTGCGAAAAATGCAGCGGACTCGGGTATAAAGGTCGTATCGGTATTTACGAACTCTTTACCATGACCAAAGAAATTGAAGAAAATATTTTGTCCGGCCAGGTGTCGGAATATACCATTCAAGAAATCGCAGTGCGCGGTGGTATGGTGACCATGGTGCAGGACGGTCTTCTCAAAGCTTTGCAAAA
>CAYTMT010000066.1:0-3518 GCA_964439095.1 uncultured Gammaproteobacteria bacterium
ATCCAAGCCAAAACCACATACCCATAATAGCTCCGCGAAACCAAGTCGCAGGACCCATAAGGGACGAGGTGAATACCAAAGCAAAGATCATCGCGATAACAAACGCGGTGACCAAATTGGCGATAAAATTCCAAAACATCTGACCATACATGTCGGACAATTTTTCATTTCCCGTTGGATGGATATTCGCGAGTTTCATCCACAACTTTCCAGACACCGGACCATGAAACAAAAATCCCAAAACAAACGCGACCGCTGCCGCTACAAATACTGAGATGAAATTGATTGGTAACATAAATTTATTAATTACAGCGTCAGAGCCAAAAAATATTTTTAACAAACTACTTCTTTGACCCTTCTAACACTTTAATAGCCCTCTGTGATTGCTTACCAATTACCCATAACGCTACTGGAAAAATGAATCCGCCGAGAGAAACTCTCTTCGCAACAATGTGCTGCGCTACACTGAGAAGTAATAATGAAACACTTAAAATGAATGCCGCCTTTGGAACCATATGTCTAAATGACTTATCCAACGACCAACCCATAATTAATATGGCTAAAACCATAAAAAAGTTAATAACGAGCAACATGGATAAAAGGTCAAGACGAATAGCAGGAAGAGCAAAAATTAAAAAAAACAAATTAAGACCACCTACTACATAAAAAACTTTCTGAACATGTTTTATTGTTTTTTCTGCCGACTCGACTGTCATTGGCTGGTCTTGTGTCATATTAAATGAATTATTTTTTATAAACTATAAAATACGGCAACGAATCCAAACCAACATAATTAAACATTTTATAATTTGCTCTTCTTGCAGTTGGAGAAAGCTTGTATTTTTTTAAATTGTCTTTTGGAACAAAGGGATAAAACCTTATCTCCTGCATATTTATACCTTTTTCTTGCCATTTAAAATTTGTGAAAATTGGAGGTGTAATAAAACCAGATTTTAAAACTTTTTCCATAATATCCCATCCCGCACCAAATATAACAGCTTTTGGTTTACTAATATTGGTTTTGACCTGGGCACGAAAAGAGCGTCCTGTACACTGGACATCATACAATGGGTAACTGGGAGGAAGAATCATTAACCTCTTACCACAATTTGGACATGGTACTAAATCAACCACCTCTAACTCACCCCTATCCCCATTTTGTTTATTATTAGACATAATGTTGAGCAAATATTTTTTGACTAGAAATCAATATGATATATGACAAAAAATTAACTTTTGGAAACGTTCTTAGGGGCAGCCCTCCCTTCCTGGATTTACGAAATGTTTATTGATAAACGCTCTCCCCGAACCCGATTTAAGATATTTTTCAAAATTAAAGGCGGTGTATTTATCTTTGAAGGCAAAATAGGCGATGAGTTCAACAGGCAGGCGATTTGCTGTGGCAGGTACGTGTCCATTTCGGTGCCGTTGCATTCTTTCTTTTAAATCTGAAGTACACCCAGTATACAACCCGTCCTTGCATTGTAGAACGTAAACGTAAAACATACCCCCAAATCACAGGCGGACTTTGTCCGCCGTAGCCCGCCCATTGTTTTATCAGCTTATTATACTAGCAGATAATGCATTGTGCCCGCCGTCGCTCCTTTGGAGCTATGGCGGGCGAAGGCGGAGAGGGTGAGATTCGAACTCACGGTACCTTGCGGTACGACAGTTTTCAAGACTGTTGCCTTAAACCACTCGGCCACCTCTCCAGGTTGAATTGAAAAGTATCCTATCGTATTCTGTAAAATTTGTACATACCCCCTGTTTTTTACTCGCTTACCTCTTCTATAAGCAAGAAACGCGGCACTTGTTTGCCGTCTTGCTCCACCGTTTCCACAAAATTAGCAAGTGGGCGCGTCCACAGGGCGTTATGACCAAATTCCGCTGAATCATATAACGCCCGATACACCACTATTTCTTCATGCGAGTCGCTTTCTCGACCAACGCCAATCACCTGATATAGCCCTCCTTTAAAATGCCTATACACTCCGAGTGGCAAGGGCATAACCGCTAATTAAAGACCAAAGAAAATACGATCCAGAGCAAACGCACCAGCGCCAGAGAAATACAGAGCAAAGTTTACCGCCAAAAGGATCAAATCAAATTCCCAACCCAAGGCTTTCATACCCAAAAACGGAGCGTGCCACTCGCGCACTTTTTTGTAGATAGCACCAAGCATTATAATGCCGAGACCAAGTGTGGCTGGCTGGGTTAGGAACCCAAAGATAAGCGCAATAGCGCCGAGTGGCTCCACAATGGAAAGAAAACGCATTAAATTAAGCGTTCCCTTTGGCATTTGTTCGGATGGCGACATCTTCCACATGCTCATTTTGGCCATACCATGAGCCAAGAAGATAACACCTGTGGCCAAACGTAAGGTCAATAAACCAGCATCATTAAACTGGTGCAAAAAAGTAAAAAACTCCATACAAAAAACATTAAATAAATAACCAAGGAATACACCACTAGTGTAGCCTCTTTTGGATATTCTGTCGAACGACCTAGCTTCGCACCACCACCGTAGGCACAACTGACCGAAACTGTTCGGCAATTGCTTCCATTTCGGCCGAATCAAAGGCGTGATAACTACCAAAAACCGGATCGAGTGTTATACCACTCCTAAATGTTTGTAAAAACACCCGCTTCGCTCCGCGCACCATAGCAACCATGTCAGCGATAACGGCCGGAGTGTGTTTTTCTTTGATTAGAGTGGAGCGAAATTCAAAATCTGTATCACCTTCCACCAAGAGTGCGATACTTTTTTGAATGTGTTCTGGCACTGCCATTGGCCCCGTTAAATTTTTGTACTCCCCTAGGCTGGTTTTTACATCAAGCGCCACATAATCCACCACTCCCGCGCGCAGAGCCTCAACCAACACGTCCGGACGATTTCCGTTGGTGTCGAGCTTCACCAAAAACCCCAGCTCTTTAATAGCGCGCATAAAATCAATCAGATCTGGCGCCATAGTCGGCTCCCCGCCCGACACCACCACCCCCTCGAGCAAATGACGACGCTGACGCAAAAAAGCAAAAAATACTTCTGGGGGGATAAAACTACCTTTGAGCTGTTTTATTTTTTCCGGCAATACAAACTCGGGATTGTGACAGTAACCGCAACGCAAATTACACCCAGGAGTAAAAACAACACAGGCGGTTTTTCCTGGAAAATCAAGCATGGTGAATGACTGGACACCAGAAATGAGCATACTGGATTAGGCTACGGAACCTAGATGCTGGCTGGAGTTGAAGCGCACGATTGATAGCGTTGCACAAATGCCGAATTAGCTGAACAGGTTTCGGTAAAATGTTTACGGCTATAATGTTCACTCTTTTTGCCGATATTGAAATGCGACACCGGGCGATGATAACCCATAACGCGTGTCCAAACTTCGCACCGTGTTCGTGGTTGTGTGGTGGTATTCATACTTCGCATAAATAATTAATTAGTAACCATGTTTTATTACCGTGCCGACGTTAAACTGTGATGCTTTTTACGAATCACTTCGTCATACCGC
>CAYTMT010000067.1:0-3446 GCA_964439095.1 uncultured Gammaproteobacteria bacterium
TCTCGAAAAGCCGTGTGCCGCAAGGCACCGTGGGTTCGAATCCCACCCTCTCCGCTTTCACCCGCCATAGCCCCAAAGGGCGACGGCGGGTACAATGCGCTATCTGCAAACAAAGTAAGTAAGAATAAAGATCTTAACATCTTCCTGTTTTTGTTTATATTCTTGTTTGATTGCCAAACCCCTCAACTTAACGTAAAGTATAATGGATAAAAATGTAATAAAAATTTATGAATCCATATAACTGGTACTCACAACTAATCAAACCATCTTGGTCTCCACCGTCGTGGTTGTTTGGGCCGGTGTGGACTGTGCTGTATATGATTATTGCCGTCACATTCGGCACCGTTTTCTATCGGACATTTACTGGTAAGCTCGCCTGGATGGTGGCGTTGCCATTTGTTCTGAATCTGATTTTTAATTTTGCTTTTACCTCAATACAGTTCGGACTCAAAAATAATCTACTCGCTGCGATTGATATTTTGCTCGTCCTCGGCACGCTCATTTGGGCGCTCTATGCTATTTGGAATATGGCACCCGACTTGCATTGGGTTGTCTACGCCAACATCCCGTATTTGTTGTGGGTTTCATTTGCGGCAACACTACAATTAACGATAACTTTTCTTAATAAATAATCGTATGTTTATAAAACTTTACGCTATCGCACTCCCTATATTTTTCGCTATCGACATGGCCTGGCTTGGTCTGGTAGCAAAAAATTTCTACCGCAGTCAAGTTGGGTTTTTGATGAGGAGTGATATAAATTGGTTGGCGGCAATTATTTTTTATCTTTTGTTTATTGTGGGATTAGTAATTTTTGTTATTACTCCGGCGGTTGAGAAAAATTCATGGGTATATGCCGTTTTATTTGGTGCGTTGTTTGGGCTTATTAGCTATGCAACCTATGATTTAACAAACTTGGCTACGATTAAAGATTGGCCACTTTTGGTCACGATAGTGGATTTGGCCTGGGGAGCAGTGCTCGCGGCCTTGGTGTCTACCGCGACCTTTTTCATCGCCAGTAAAATTGGCTCTTAAGTTTTTTTATGCGTGTGTGGGATGTTCATCCAAAACACCTGTGTCGCAAGCACTTGCTTGGCGAACATCGTGAGTTGCACGGCTTGTGGAATATTTTAACCAAGCACCAAGGTAAAGGTGGATATTCGCAACATCCCGAAACATTGCGTTGGGTAGGAAAAGAGCGTGCGCTGTATGCGCGACACGAAGCGCTGGTGAATGAATTCACTCGGCGTGGGTATCAGCACCATACCCCACTCGACAAAAAACTGGCTACAGGGCAGAGCACACAGAAGGACTTTATTAATACCGTCGCGGAGCAAAGGGTGCTTTTGCGGGAAAAGCCCTGCGATTGTTTGCTCGACTAGATGTGGATAACTTTAGTTGGTAAGTATGCTATACTAAAAACACTATATTTAGTATGGTAAGTGGTAAGTAAACACTAAATATAGATAAAACCTATGACCGTACCCTATAAGGATTTTCGCTGTAAAACCTGTCATAAACTCCTGTTTCGGGGGTGGATAACCGAAGGAGAAGTGGAAATAAAATGCAAAGCGTGCCACGAACTTACTACGGTACAAGAATCAAAATTTGAGGAAATGCTGTGCGCGGTATTGCCCTGCCCACACCGTATTGCTCCTCAGGCCAAGATCAAAAAATAATTAAAATTTTCGTCGAAGCTCTTAGTAGCTCACACCCGTGAGTTTTTTATTTTTTTATATATGTCGCACACCACCAAAATCGCCTCTGTGGGGGATAGTAGTTCATCATTTAATGTCGGGGTGCAAAAAACCATTGCGGAGTATTTGTATCAAAATGACTGGCGGGTCAATGCCAATTCCAACCAAGGCTATTCGCTTGGTGGTATGATTTTGAACACTTCGGGCAAAGTGATTGCTAACTATTGGTTGGAGCAGGTGTATCCCAAGTATATTGGCGACGCGCATCGTAATGCCGACGTGTACATTCATGATTTGGATATGTTTTCGGGATATTGCGCCGGGTGGAGTTTGCGGGCACTGCTTGAAGAGGGGTTTAATGGTGTATCGGATAAAATTGAATCTGGCCCACCCAAACATTTGTCGTCAGCTGTGGCGCAGATGGTGAATTTTTTAGGTACATTACAAAACGAATGGGCTGGGGCGCAGGCTTTCTCTAGCTTCGATACGTACATGGCGCCATTTGTAAAAAAGAAGGAGCTAGAAATTAGGGCTGGTTTGGCCGAAGCAGGCGTGTCGTTTCCGTCTGCCGAAGGGCAGGAGGCATATATCGAGCGCGAAGTGTACGATTATGTGCGGCAAAATATTCAGTCGTTTGTATTTAATCTTAACATTCCATCACGTTGGGGAACACAAACACCATTCACCAATATTACCCTCGATTGGGTGCCTCCTGAAGATTTGGTAGATAAACATTTGATACTGGGTGGAAAAGAATTCCCGTTTAGTTTTGGCGAATTGCAAAAAGAAATGCTCCTGGTGAACCGTGCGTTTATTGAGGTAATGACCACAGGCGACGCCAAAGGGCGCACGTTTACCTTTCCCATTCCCACCTACAACATTGGTAAAGATTTTAATTGGGAAGATCCGGAAAACTTACCGCTCTTTGAAATGACCGCTAAATATGGCACGCCATATTTTCAAAATTTTATCAATTCTGATTTTAAGCCGGGCGATGTGCGCAGTATGTGTTGTCGGTTACAACTTGATCTAACCGAATTGCGTAAACGTGGCGGTGGGTTATTTGGTTCGGCCGAAATGACTGGGTCAGTAGGTGTGGTAACTATTAATACGGCGCGTATTGGGTATACGTGTAAGGGTGATCGCGAGGCATTTTATGATCGCGTTGCAGAGTTGATGGACTTGGCCAAAGTGGCGCTGGAAATTAAACGCAAAGAAATTCAAAAATGGATTGATCGTGGATTATTTCCATACACCAAGCGCTATCTGCGTTACTTAAAAAATCATTTTTCTACCATTGGTATTAACGGCCTCAACGAAGCGATTCGTAATTTCACCAACGATGCTGAAAACATTACCACGCCCTGGGGGCAACAATTTGCCGCGGATTTGTTGGATTTTATGCGTAGTCGACTTAAGCTCTACCAAGAAGAAACCAAAAATTTGTATAACTTAGAAGCTACTCCGGCCGAAGGCGCCACCTATCGTTTTGCCAAAGAAGACAGAAAAAGATTCCCTGATATTTTGCAGGCCGGCACTGCCGAGGCACCGTATTACACCAACTCATCGCAGTTACCGGTGGGCTACACCGATGATGTGTTTGAAGCGTTGTTGCTGCAAGACGGGTTGCAAACTAAATATACCGGCGGCACGGTACTGCATTGTTACCTGAATGAGCGCGTATCGGATGCGGCCAGCTGTCGTGACTTGGTACGCGCGATTTTGTCTGATTTCCGTCTGACCTACATT
>CAYTMT010000068.1:0-3360 GCA_964439095.1 uncultured Gammaproteobacteria bacterium
ACAACTCACGCTCAAGATTTATCCGCTACAATTGCTCAAAAGGCAGGGTATAGCGCTGCTGATCAGTACACCCTGTCCAGCCAAATTGGCAGCTTGATTCGCGCAGCCCTTTCCATGGCTGGTACTATATTTTTGGTACTCACCGTATATGCCGGGTTTTTGTGGATGACTGCTCAAGGCAACGAAGAGCAGGTAGCACAGGCCAAAAACATTGTTACTATGGCCGTAGTTGGTTTGGTGATAATCTTTTCGGCTAATTCGCTCACAGTATTCACCTTGTTTTCTTTGGCTCCCCGTCCACCAGCGGCCAATAGTAGTAGTTCGGGCGGTGAGTGTCGGGCAGAAACATATTTTAGCCAAGATTTTGGAGGTGATAAATCAAATAACTTAGAAGTAAAACCAGAGGATAGCGGGGCATTAAAAACGGCAAAAACTTTTGGCTGCTTTTTTACTTCGGTTGTGGCAGCGCCATTCGCTTTTTTCTATCCAGGGAGCGCATATACAGTCCACAGTCCCTAGGTGGGTCTTGGGGTGTTAATTTTTTTCTATGAAGCGATTTTTAATTTCATTGGGTATATTTGTTGCCGTGTGGCAATTTTGTTTTGGTGCGCTGCCGGTTCGCGCTCAAGGTCAACAAGTAAATACTGGTTCAGAAATTATCAATCAATTTTATGCTGCAAAAGATAGTGCTGGTTATGCGCAACCGCAAGATCCGCGCACTATTATTGCACAGTATATTCGAGTGTTGCTTAGTTTGTTGGGAATGATTTTTTTCTTGCTTACTCTATATGCCGGTTATTTGTGGATGACCGCCGGTGGCAACGAAGAACAAGTAGCTCAGGCAAAGGCTTATCTGTCGAACGGTGTTATTGGTTTGATTGTAATTCTTGCTTCGTGGAGTATTTCGCTCTTTGTGGTGCGGATAATTTATCCGGCATCACTTCCGCCTAATCGCAATGTGCAACGTACACCGTTGTATGAGATAACTCCAACTGTAAACTATCAATAGTTCTTCTTGTTCCTTTCTAAACTCGGAGTGATTTGAGTTCGCGGATTTGTTTTGCGATTCCAAAGAATCCAGTAGTTTTTATAATCTGCCAAACCATAATGACATCTAAGGCGCTGCCCTTCAGCCAGCCGTGTTTTTGAGTTTTGCGAGCGTGAACTACTCCTGGCCACGGGACGATTTTAACTCGTTTGTCTGCAGCGATAATTTTTTTGTTTAAGATAGTTTCAAAACCAAAACGAGCCGCAGCAGAAAACGCATTGCCATCGCCGATTAATTTTTTAGAAAAGACACGTTCGCCAGAGATAAAATCAATGCCCAGCCAACGAAAAAAGAATAAACTATTCCCGCGCAAGCTCATGGCGATATCTGTTTCCCCTTTAATTACCGGAGAAACCAGATCGGAGATATTGGTGGCCGAAACGTGGCGGAGATCGGCGTCCAACAGCAGAACGAGTTCATTTTTAGTGGCGTAGATTCCAGTTAGTAGAGCGTTGGTTTTACCTTGGTTTTTGCGAAGGTTTATTAGTTTGATGGTAGAAAATTTTTGTACCGTTTTTTCGGTGGTGTCGGTTGAACCATCGTTAACTACAATTATTTCATCAATAAGCGGATGGTGCTCGACCGCAGCCAGCACATGCTCTATTCGTTCCGCTTCATTATAGGCCGCAATAACACAAGAAACGTTGGCCATTTTGAGAAGAATTATAGTCTATTTTGCTTTGGCTCTTGCCAAGCGAATCAGGGGGGTGGCCAACGGGAGTTGAACCCGTACTGCGAGTTCCACAAACTCGCGTGATAACCATTTCACTATGGCCACCCCTCTAAATCTCTTGGTTGGTAATGTTATCGAAGATTATAGCACGGGTTTTTGGGGAAATCAAGAGGTGTGTGTTTGGTGGTAAAAAAGTAAAGCCCCGTCGTGCGGGGCAGTTAGGTGTTTAATCGAGCTCATTGTTGGGCCATTGGGTCTTATCCACAACGGCGACGGAGTTGCCGGGTGAGAAGCCTGAGTCTTCTGGGGGCAGAACAGCGTCCTCGATTTGTTCTAGCAGGTAGCACTGATCCAGGCGTGTCCACCTGCCTTGCTGGGTGCCTGCACATGCTAGTGTTATCCCGCCAGCTTTGGACCTAAAGCACAGGGCTTCTTCGACCACTTTTTCTTTGGTAACAATGTGGGCGAAAGGAATAGGAGATCCTCCGTGGAAACAGACCCGCGGGAGTTGGTTTATCCTTCGCGTAGGCATGTAGAATGCTCGATAAACGAAAAAAGTGGCCTGGTTGACTAGTTTTTTGGGTGTGGCAGTAAAGATTAACATCTCCACAGCACGCCAGATGCGCTTGAGCATGTTGTACTCCAGTGGAAAAGGGAATACGGGAAAGGGCTACTTGGTAGTGGTGTAGTACCATTTTTGAATGAACAGTGTCAAGTTTCGATGTCGCAAGGCTTGTCATCCAGCCAAAAACACGGTAGTATAGCGGTGGCGCAGGCATTTTGGCTCGCGGCCCCGTAGTTCAACGGATAGAACGGGAGCCTTCTAAGCTCTAGATCTAGGTTCGATTCCTAGCGGGGTCACATGTGTGGTATAATAAAACCATGAAACTTTTTACTCGCATTATTTTTAGTACGGTACTTGTCCTTTGTTTGGTGTTTCCTTTTGCGGGGCAGGGAGCGGTTGCGGCTGGTAATAGCGCAGCGGCTCAGCCAAAATCAGTTGCTTCAGCCATGGAAGATGGTAGTTTTGGTTTGGATCTAACAGCAAAAGAGGCAACATTTAAAACTAGCTCCTCCACAGCAGGGGGGGAAACAGGATTGCTCGGTTGGATTAAAACGATCGTCAATGCTGCCCTAGGCGTAACTTCGATTGTCTTTTTCTCCTTGCTAATGTACGCCGGTGTACGCTGGCTAACGTCTCGCGGAAATGATGATTTAATTGAAAAAGCTAGACATACGATTGAGGCTGTGATAATTGGTTTTGCCCTCATTCTATCGGCCTGGGGGGTGAGTAATTTTGTGTTTAAGTACTTGGCTCCAGTTTCCAGCTCTGAAAATTCTACAGGTTCAATTGGTGGGGGAGCAGGATGTTGTGAATTTACCGGGAAAAATGGTTCCGTTTCGTGTTTAGGTGGCAGGAATCAAGAAGCTTGCTCTGCAGCGCTAGGTAATGATTCTAATATCGCAAATGTTACTTTTTTTGCGCAAGACTGCCAACAGGTAAACGCGTGTAAAGGAATTTAACCTCCCTGCAGTCGCTTTGTAACTTGACAATTTCATCAATATTTGCTACTATTAAATCACTATCTAGCCTAAGGGGGATAGATTAAATTTTAATAATAACCGCGCTTTGGCTCGG
>CAYTMT010000069.1:0-3167 GCA_964439095.1 uncultured Gammaproteobacteria bacterium
AATTGTAATACAAACCACTCTTTTTCCTGGCTTAAACGATTTATCAACGTTTCGGATGATAAAAATTATAGCATGAAAAATATCGCCAAACATGGTTTGCCTGACAAAACTGTCTAAAAACTTAATCTTCCAGCATCCACGAATCTTTGCATAATTCAAAGGCGACTCTCAACACCCCTTTTATAATTCATATTTATTATCATTCAATAGCTTGTATTTTTTTCTCCACAATTTGATTAGCAAACCCTCGAATAAGATTGAGTCGTCGTAATTGTCTATTTTGATAAATTTAAAGGCGCAGTTGTTTAAAGCCCAGTCTCGTACTTCCTTATAATCTTTGACGTACCCTAATTGTTTCAAGTGAACTCTAAAAGAACTACTCGAAACGTCATCTTTTTTGGAAAGATGTTGACGAAGCAGCCTGTTTTTTAGACAGTTGCTTCTCCCAACGTAGAATGGTTTTTGATGAAAATAAAAAATATATACCCCAGGAAAATTTGGTAATAGTTTTAAACTTTCCTCATTAAATTTTTGTTGCACTTGTTTACAGATGTGGACATAATTAACCTGCATTTTTTTAAATACTTTGCCAAACATAGTACTTTAAAAAAGAAGACTGCACCTTTAGTAAGTATCACCAAGGGGAATCGAACCCCTATTTGCGCCGTGAGAGGGCACCGTCCTAACCGTTAGACGATGGTGACAGGTAATTGTGAAAAAAGTATACCAATAAATGAAGGTCTGTGTCAATCAGGTGGCATCGGCAATTTTGTACACGTATATCCCCTCTTTTTTCTGAATTGGTGTGCGGGTGTGAATGGAAAAAACGTAGGACAAGATTTTACTGCCCGGTTTCATTTCGCTAAATAGCTTCTGTTCCAATTTTTTCATAAACTTAGGGAACAAAAAAGTGGTTACTATGTCGGCCTGGCTAATGTCGGCAGTAAAAAGTGATTGCCAACGTACATGCACTCGTTTTTGTTCACCACGAAACAGAATGAGCATATATGTGTAGAGGCACAGAAGTGGGTTGATTTCGTATCCAGTGGCAATGGCGCCACGTTTGGCAGCGGCAAACAGGAGTGTCCCCCATCCAGAACCAAGATCCACCATGATAGTCCCTGGTTTTATTTCGGCCATATCCATCATGGTTTGCACTTGTTGACGATGAGTTGGCATGCACGGGATTCCAGCCAGGGTGGAGATGACAAAAATTAAAAAAATAACACCCAGAAAAAAGAGAATAATACTGATAAGTAGGGTCATATTATTTTTGCCATTCCGCGCCTTGGCGCACGAGTAAACTTTCGGCCGACAGTGGGTCGGCCATTAATTCTTTGACGATTCGTTCCATGCGAGCGCCTTGGGATCCTTTTATTAACAACAAATCGCCTGGTTTAATAGTGTCTTGCAAAAATCGTCCAGCCACAATGCTGTCGGGAAAAGAAATTACGGTGTGTTCGACCATTCCTGCTTCGTGGGCCGCAGCGGCCGTGTGTTTGCTGGCCTCACCCACCGTGATAAGCATGGAGATTCCCAGTTCGGCCACCTTCCAACCCACTTCTCGGTGGGCATTCACTGTTTCATTACCAAGCTCGAGCATGTCGCCCAGCACCGCGTAGCGTTCTTTACCCGGAGCAAGCGGAATCGAAGCTAGAGTTTGAATTGCTGCTTTAGCAGCCTCGGGACTTGAATTGTAAGTATCATCAATGAGTGTGGTGTTTTTTATTCCGGGTACAATGTGCATGTGTCCGGGGATAGGTTTTAGTTCACGTAGACTTTCGGCGCCCTCCACCAGATTGATGCCAAACGCATGCCCTACTGCCAAACCAGCTAAGGCTGGCAAGACTAAATGCTCGGCAACAGCTCCAGGTAGAAATACGGGTACTACATTTTGTCCGCGAAAACTTATTTTAAAATTCAATCCTCGTACATTATTATCGTCGTAAATTATTTTTATATCTGTACCGCGCACGTCGGCTCCTTCTTTAGTTCCGTAGGTAATAATTTCCGCTTTAGTTTTTGCCGCTTGTTCCATCACTAAATCACTATCATAATTGAGCACTGCAAATCCACTAGGGTCAAGATGAGAAATAATAATGCGTTTTTCTTGAGCAATTTTTTTAATGGTTTTAAAAAATTCAGTATGCGCATGGGAAATGGCCGTGAGCACCCCTACGGTACAAGGGGCAATCGAAGTTAAATAGCTGATATCTCCCGGTTTGTCCGCTCCCATTTCTAAAACTAGAATGTCAGGATAATTTTTTGAATGGGTAATTAGTAATTTGATGCCGGAGAAGATGACTTGTAACCAACCAAAAAAAGAAGACCCGGGAGATTTATCAAAACCAATTACGGTGAGCGGTAGGCCCAGTTCGTTGTTGTAATTTTTTGCACTTCTACGTACCGAAAAACGCGAACTAAGTACTGTAGCCACCGCTTCTTTGGTGGAGGTTTTTCCCACTGAACCGGTGATTCCAATAATATCAGGGTGATATTTTTTTATTATAGTAATAGCAAGCAGGCGAAGGATATAGTGGAGAAACATCATAAAATTATCGCTCAACGGGAATCCCGTAGTAATTAAGGGTGAATTGCATAACATCCTTGAACACTGGTAGGGCAGTAGATTCTGCCCAGTCTTCTTCTGGCTCCTCGAATCGTACAATTATAGCAAATTGCGGATTGTTCGCGGGAGCAAATCCAATGAAGGTGTGATTAGTTGCGTCTTTGGCATAGCCACCTTTGTCAGAAATTTGAGCAGTGCCAGTTTTTCCTGCTACGTAGTAATGATCGATACGTCCTTTTTTATAGGTGTTTTCCATTACCGAGACTAGCATACCGGTGAGGAGTGTGGCCGCCCGCGTGCTAATTACCTGGCCAAGTGATTCCGGGGTCGTTTTTTCTTTAGCACCATTGGCGTGACGAACTTCTGCAATAATTCTAGGTTTCATCATAATGCCCTTGTTGGCAATAGTGGCGTAGTCCGAAACAAGCTGTAGTGGGGTGGCGGTAATGCCTTGGCCATAGGAGGCTGTGGCCGAATATATTTTACTGGATTTTTTTAGAGAAGAAATATCCCCGCTTCCTTCGGTGGCCAGCGGAATACCCAGTTTTTCACCAAGCAACAACGACTCGACTTTTGAGCCCAGTTTGTAGGCTTCGCA
>CAYTMT010000070.1:0-998 GCA_964439095.1 uncultured Gammaproteobacteria bacterium
AGCGAGCATGGTGATAATGTCGCCTGGTTTAGCTGTGTGCCATTCTACTACACGGCTATTATCGGCTTTGGCCAAAATATTTACTCCAATATTTTCTATGGGTCGGAGTTTGCTCGCGAGGTAGCGAAAGAGGCGATAGAGCGGCACAATTTTAATCCGGCGCGTAATATCAATTTTTGTAGTTTCTAAATAATGCGCGCGGAGTACTTGGGTGACAAATCCAGAGCAATCAATGCCGAGATCGTGATCAACCAAAAACGCGCGGAGTTGATCGCTAGCGGTTTCACTACCGCCACTTAAATGCTCCGGACAAAAATGACCGTCGCGATCAAACAGACTGTGGTGATATTGATGCGCCACCACCAGTGATTCTTCTACAATTTCTTGAGGCGTTCCTTTACCAATCAGTGCGCGCAGTTGTCCGTGCGTGCCACGCCGCGCGTTGTTAAAATATGGACAACGCAACCCAACTACTCCTGAGAACGGTAGGTTAAAATAATCATTGATAATTTTTTCGGCACGTGGAGAAAGCATAGTAAACTATTTGGTGATCATCTTTTGAATTTCGAGCCCTTGTTTGTTGAGTTGGTTGTGTCCCAGCATGAGGCCATAGTCGCTGGTTTGGATGCGGAGTAAATCGCTGCCCGGTTTGGTGTTGAGGTAGGGGAGCGCGGTGTATCCAGCTTTGGTGAGCTGTTTTTTTATGTCTAATTTACGACCAATGGTGTAAGTGTGTACTTCGGTATTGCGCAGGATAATTTGTGCGCCAGTAGTAACAGGGGCGAGTTGTTCGTGGTGAAATGGTATTCCGAGCAGTGCGGCCACGTGAGCGGCAAAGGTGGTAACGCTATTGCTGCTGGTGACAGTTTTTTGTAGCTCAGTTTCAAACGTCGTGCTCGCTGGTTGGCGCGCGTTGATTTCGATGAGGCGTAGTTCGCCGGTATGCGCGTCTTTCACCACATCAATATCAATCGGCCGGCCGCGGAATTTGGCGGTGG
>CAYTMT010000070.1:1008-3044 GCA_964439095.1 uncultured Gammaproteobacteria bacterium
CATCCCGCCCGTGCCAAGCGTTTACCTACTGTCTCGGCCATGGCTGTATACATTTTGTGATCATCGGGAGTAAGTAAGCGTTGGGGTAGTTCCCAGTCGTTGCCGATGGTGGCAAATGGTTGATCGGTAAACGGCGGTAGGCCGGTGATTTGGTAGTTGATACTGCCCACCAACACCTGTTTGCCCCACACCACGTTGTTGTTGGTGTAAAATTCGCCGGCAATAAACGGCGTTACACGGCAGGGACGATCCGGGAATTTCTGTTGCAATTCGCGAAGCTGTTTGGCCGAAGTGATAAGCACTGTGCCGCTACCCGTGTGCGAATGATTAAACTGCACCACCAGGTGAACACTCTTCCAGGTTATTTTTTTACACGTGGTCACTTTGTATTTGGGCATGAATTTTTTGAGTGGCCCTAGCCAAGCAATTTGCGATATTTTTTCTTCTACTTTGTTCGCAAGCGCGGCTGACGGATTGAGCAAGAGCCATTCATGCGCCTGGCACAATTCTTCTATGGCTGTGGTGTTTTTAAAAACCAGCACCGCGTCTTCGGCACGAATATGTTCGCTCGCGAGTGGGTGTTGTAGTAGTTCAATGGTATCTAGGTTTTTTTTGCCCCGCACGATAATTACGGTGCGTGGATATTTTTTGGCCAGTCGATTGGCAATCGGCCCAGCGTTGGTGAGGATACGATAAAACGGAGTATTAAGATTAATACCCAAGGCGCGCTCCACATCGCGACACACATACCACAATTGGCGGGTGCCGAGGTGCTCAGCAATACGAGTAATAAGGGGGTTTGATTTGTTCATTTTTAGCCAAATTATGTAGTTATAATAGTATATCTGCGGTTTTTTGGCAACCGAGGACGTGTATCAGATGTGGTCTTAGTACATTTTCTTGCCTGTTTGGTGTTTTTTAATCTATAATGAGTGTACTGTAGATTCCCGCTTTCGCGGGAATGACAGATGATCTAACTAAAGCCCCCTATGCTCACCGAACAAACTTTGGCCCCGGATTTTGCACTGCTCGACCAAACGGGCACTGAACGCAGTTTGGCTTCGTTTCGTGGTCAATGGGTGCTCATATATTTTTATCCTAAGGATGATACACCAGGATGCACTGTGGAAGCGTGTTCGTTTCGCGATGCTGAGCATGAATTAGCGCGTCATGGGTTGCAGGTGATTGGTATTAGTAAAGATAGCGTTGAGAGCCACGACAAATTTGTGCAAAAATATCAACTGCCGTTTGTGCTGTTGGCAGATCCAGAAAAAAAGGTGATCATGGCGTATAGCGCGGGCGGGGCGTTTACGCGGCGCATTTCGTATTTGGTTGATCCACAAGGCCTCATCCAAAAAGCGTACGGAAAAGTGGATGTAAAAAATCACGCCGCCGAGGTGTTGCAAGATGTAGCGACGCTGAAAGCGAAGTAACTTGAGGAACTATGGACACTCTCTACAAACAACTCAAAAATTACGGGCGGGTGCGAGCCAATATTTTGCTCTCCCGTTTTACCACGTACAAAATTGGCGGGCCGGCGCGATTGTTGGTGGAAGTTACCGCAACCGATAAACTGGTAGGCTTGTTGAATTTTTTGTTGAGCGAAGGCGTGGAATATTTTTTGCTGTCGGGCGGAACTAATTTGCTCATGAGCGATGATGGGTATGAAGGCGTAGTGGTGGCCGTGCGGAGTTCGGAGTTGAAAGTTCAAGGAAGTGTGATTACGGCCGACGCGGGTGTGCCGCTTAAAAAGGTGGTGGAATTAGCATTACAGAACAAGCTTACCGGTTTGGAATGGGCGGCAGGAATCCCGGGCAGTGTGGGTGGAGCGGTGCGGGGCAATGCCGGGGCGATGGGCTCGGACACGGCGCGGAGTGTAACGCAGGTGACAGCTTGGGAAAACGGTGAAGTGCGGGAGTGGGCCAACACCGAGTGTGAGTTTCACTATCGCGACAGTATTTTTAAGCACAATGGCGCGGTGGTACTCTCGGCCACGTATCAACTGGCGGAAAGCGCGGACATGACCGCAACATTGG
>CAYTMT010000071.1:0-3025 GCA_964439095.1 uncultured Gammaproteobacteria bacterium
ACGACCGGATATACGTCATTAGAAATCGTAATGTAATTCCAACTTTTGTTATCTTTGCCAATCACATTGTAAATCGGCAAATATTTTTTAATGTAGACCGACTCCAAAATAACGGCCTCGAGCACAGAGTCGGTTGTTTTCCATTTAATGTCCGTGACCAAATGCAGCATCTGTTCGATGGGCCGCGAGGTGCCAGGCCGCGCAAAATAACTGCGCACACGATCCTTGAGCGACGTGGCCTTGCCCACATACACCAACTCCCCCTGCGCATTGTAGTAGAGGTAGACACCAGGCTGGTCTGGCAACTTTTTGAGAATTTCCTTGATTTCCATAGCAAAATAATACCACAGGCTGGACAAAATGCGAATAATGTGCTATTTTAAGGCCCTCGTTTGGAGGAGTTCGATGGAAGAAGGTCCCTCGATGCCCGGCGAAGGGCTTCGTAAGACAATCTACTGGGCCGAGGCCCGGGGCGACAACCATCGCTCCCCGGTCCCCTGGTCCATGCCCGGCTGGATGGCGATTTTGCCAACCAGCCTCCCCATCACCCGCGTGCACACGCAGCGCCCCTCCGCCACAGCGAGCCGGTTCATCCCGGTCCCGTCGTGGCGTCGCCGCGCGTAACGCCCTAATCGGTTATGGCCTTTTCCGTAAACAAAGGCCAGGAAACTCTGTTCGTAATATGTGCGACCAGAGTTTTTTGTTTTCAAAACCAAGATTTTGCAGTATCATATTCGTAATACTTTTATATGCCTCGCGAATTTCCCACTTATCTACGAGTAGTCGCCCCGGGGGAAAAGAAATCCACCCCCGAAGCAACCAATACGTTCAAATGGGATCAGGAACCCCGTACCCTAGAGGATGTTCTTGCGGTTGTCACCGAGTTACATCGTCAATGTGAAGAATTGGATGGCAAAAATGTTGGTGATTTAAACTACGCGCTGGAACGAATCGAGCGGTCATTTCACGAAGATTCAATCGGTTTAGCCATTGAAGAAAACCCCATACCACGCACTGCATTACTTTTAATTCGGACCTTTGAATTACTCCAAAAAACACAAAAAACAATCGACTCGATTGTTTTTCCCGAGTTGTTTAATTCAATCGAACACACAGCGGTAACGGTTATGGAACGTGTTGTGGAATTAGCCGCCAAGGGTGGTACCAGCGAGCAATCGGCACCTAATCCGGCTTTCCGTTTTACATTACACGCCTACGCACACGAGCCCACATACCGCGACCTCATTGAGGAACAGCTACCCCAACCCGGTAGGCGCACGAAATTAACCGCCAATTGGCAGACGCGCGCACAAGAACAAATGGCAATTGAAGAACTTGGCACTTCTTTGCTTTCGGGTCAATATTCAGCCCGCACGACTATGGATTTACTACGCTATCTGCCCACAGCCATGGCCAATTTCACAGAAAGACTTTTTTTAAATCCCACTATTCAAACTCGAAAACGCCTAACCATCAATGGCTTAACGAGTGATATTTTAAGGGAAATTCGCAGCAAAGGCGAAGATGCGATGGAACGCTTTGGCGTCTTACGTCAGAACGGCTATGCACCACAAGATATTGCCACCCCTACCTTACCACAACTTGGCGATTACAATGTCCTCTGTACTGTACTACCCGAAATCCAGCGCGAAAAAACTAGGTGGTCCAGACTTAAGGCTGAAAATGACGGTAAAATCAAACTGGAGCAATGCAACTCTTGGTTTTTGCTCGTATGGTTCGTAAATGAGGTTTTTAAACGGGATGAAGAATTTCGCTTCAGTATAATTGACGACGATACTGGTCTTGAAAAAATAAAACTACTGACTGGTGCTGAGGTGATTGAGTGTGTAGAGCAAGCCGTAACCGACCAAGAGTATGTCTATAAATTACCCAGCGAGCACAATGTTAAAAAAATCCGCCCACAGGATATTCTTCTCGTGAAAATCCGTACCAAGTTACAGGAGGTTCTGAATTAAATTTAATCAATCTTCATAAAATACTTCTGCCAAAAGTTGATCTTGATTTCACCACCGAGCATGAGTGATTTGGTGAAAAATGGAATGAAACTGAGGATCAATAAAATACCCAAAATAGCAAGGATTGCGGTGGTTCTTGTGAGAGCCATATAATAAAATCGTTAAATATACGATAACTATACACCAAAATCACCAAGTATGAAATTTTTACGCATCTGTTACTACCTCTACTTATCACTTTTGCCAACGCTGGCTGTGGGTGCGCTAGGACAAACACTCCCAGATTCAGTCTCGCGCTGGTGGTTTGTGGCCTTATTTTTGGGGGCGGTTGTGTTTCTGGATGTGGTCGCCGAACTTATTCCCTACCCCAAAACCTTGCCGGCCGCCCTGGTCACCACTTTGGGCGTACCAATTCAAGTATATTTTGCCTTAGCTGATTTCGACAATATTTGGTTGATTTTTGCGTACCAGTTTTTGATCGAAGCAGCTGGCGCACTACTGGGGATAGGCTTGTTTGGTCTACTCCAGGCCGGGCATGGCGGAAAACTGTCATGGGAATCACTCCTTACAGTGATAGGGAAAATCTTGGTAGTGATCGTATTATTAACCTTGCCGGCCGTGGCAATTATCAAATTATACGGCCCACTGTTTGGGCAACTCACATGGTCATGGAGCACACTATTTCTGGCCACCGCCCTTATTTCCGTACTGTACAACACCATTCGTCGTTTACACACTTCGGAACGCAAAGGAAGTGATGAGTATTTTGGCTATATTTTACTGGGGATTTTTGCGTTTATTTTCGGCGGTCCGTTTTTGTATCATTTTTTTAACTAATATGTCACCACAAGCACTCAAAAACATTCAAGTCTTTGGCTATATTTTATTGGGCATTGCCGCAGTGCTCGCAGTTTTTATTCCCGTTACATACTACTCCGAAAAAGATCGTTTTGAAAATTCACAGATAGTTTCTGCAGAAATAATTGACTACCCATCCGCCACCCACACCAAAGGAGAGGGTACCATTACCCAGTTCGTACGGGTTCGTT
>CAYTMT010000072.1:0-3014 GCA_964439095.1 uncultured Gammaproteobacteria bacterium
TCTAACTTAGTGATGTCTGGGCTTGGCCTCGGTGGAGAGGCGGAAAAAAATAAACCAGAAGGGGCAGTATACCTATCTAAGTTGTTATGGGTTGAAATAAGAAAAGATCCAGAACATGTGGGTGAATTTAACAAGGACGAAAAGTACAATTTTACTAGTCTGGCTACTGGCAATAAAGTGACTTCTTTAGAGATTCGTAGATATCTTAAGACTATAGAAAATATTGTGGCCAAGATATCAGCAGAAAAAGAGATTTGTTTATTGTTTCGAGGGAACGCTCTATGTGGTATAAAAATTGAAGAATTTGCTAACCAGATTAGGGTGTGGCGTAATCCTAATAAATGGGTTGAAGAAAAAGATGAACGTGGAAGAAAAACTGGTTATATAAATGGTATAATTTGCTCAACTACACATAGCTTTAAAGGAAAAGAAAGTGATGTTGTTATCATTGTGGATGCCCATCGTAGAAGTTTTCCAAAATTTCATCCTGACAATGAGTTGATGGAGATACTTGGAGTTACCATAGCCAAGGTTGAGGAAGAAGAGCGACGACTGTTCTATGTTGCTGTTACTCGAGCAAAAGAAGATTTGTATTTATTGTATGATGAAGAAAAAGGACTTTCTGATTTTGTTCGACCTGAACAATGGTCATATTTGAGTATAAATTAACTTTCATTATGAGACACCGTAGAACCAATAAGTTTATTTCTAGAATCTAGCACACTACTCTTGGCACGGAGCGTTAAAGATGTTAGATTAGACTCTAGATGAAATTCAGCAATTATTTTATAGTTTATGGAAAAAATTGATCAAAAATATCATGATATTAATTGGTTAGAAAAAGTAAATAAAGATTTTGATAAATATATTGTTGAGTGGATCAGCGCTTTTAGGCGCGGCGAGTTGCAAAAAGAAGATATATTAGAGGTTGTTAAAAAAGTTGCAGATTTAAGAGGCAATAATGATTTGGTAGAAGAAGTAAAACAAAGGTTGGTTTAAAATTGACTTAAATAATAGTAAGTCAAAAAATATAATGAAGTTATGCCCATTAACTTAAAATCCCATTTCCCCATCTTCACTACCCACCCCAACCTGGTGTACTTGGATTCTGCAGCCTCGAGCCAAACGCCAGAGGTGGTGTTGTCGGCCATGGACGAATATTACCGTACCTATCGCGCGAACACGCATCGGGGGGTGTATGCGCTCAGCGACCAAGCAACCAAGGCGTATAACCAGGCGCGGGCAGTGGTGGCCGAGTTTATTAATGCCGCGCCCGAAGAAGTGGTGTTTACATCCGGCACTACGCATTCGCTCAACATGTTAGCGAGTGGATTATGCGCCACGCTCACGGCGGCGGACAATGTGGTGGTGTCCCGTTTGGAGCATCATGCCAATTTAATTCCCTGGCAAGAAATGAGTCGGCGCTATGGGTTTGCGTTGCGCTTTATAGAAATTACCAAAGATGGACGGATAGATATGGTGAGTGCCGCGCAGGTAATTGACGCACCAAAGTGGTAAGCGTGGCCTGTGTGTCGAACGTGTTTGGGACGATCGCGCCGGTTACCGAATTGACCCAGCTCGCGCACGCGGTGGGGGCGGTGATAGTGCTCGACGCGGCACAGGCCGTGGCGCATTTGCCGATTGATGTAAAAAAAATTGATTGCGATTTTCTAGTATTTTCGGGACACAAAATGTACGGCCCCACCGGCACCGGCGTGTTGTATGGCAAAAAAGAGCTGTTAGAAAAATTGCCGCCGTTTATGGTGGGAGGTGATATGATTCGCGAAGTCAGTTACGAGCGCGCCACCTGGGCCGACGCTCCGCAAAAGTTTGAAGCCGGTACGCAGAACATTGCGGGGGTGGTTGGGTTTGGCGCGACGGTGGGGTTTTTGGGTCAGTACTCTGGTTGTCATTCTGACACGCCCAAGGCGGGGAAGAATCTTTTCCATATCCAGGCTTCTCAAACAGAAAGATCCTTCGCTAACGCTCAGGATGACAGTCTAGTTGCCTACGCTCTCGAACAACTGCAACGGGCGGGCGTTACCATTGTCGGGCCGACCGACACGCGCGAGCGCATTGGTGTTATCTCGTTCAACATTCCCGGAGTGCATCCACACGATGTGGCCGAGATTTTGGCACGGCGTAATATTGCAGTGCGTGCAGGGCACCACTGTGCGATGCCACTTATGAAATACGTTGGTTTGCCACAAGGTACGGTGCGCGCGTCGTTTGGGGTGTATACCACTACAGAAGATATTGATAAGTTGGTGGAGGGGATTGAGGAAGTGAAACATATTTTTAAAGTTTAAGCCCACAAATGTCATTCTGACCCGCCCAAGGCGGGGAAGAATCTTTCCGACTTCAGACTGCTCAAACAGAAAGATCCTTCGCTCCGACTCAGGATGACAATGAAAATACTATGAACGACGATCAAAACTTATACCGTGAAGAATTACTCGACCTGTATCGCAACCCTCTCAACGAGGGTGTTCTTTCTGGTGCAGATGTGCGCGGGAGTGAAATCAATCCGCTTTGTGGCGATGAGGTAACGGTGGAGATAAAATTCAATACCGAAGGGTGTGTTACCGATATTCGTCATCGTGGCATTGGTTGTGTTATCTCGCAAGTTTCCGCCTCGCTTGTTACCGACCTGCTCAAAGGCAAAGCCAAGGCCGAAATTGGGGCGCTTACTCCAGACACCGTCACCGAACTCCTTGGCCTCACTTTGAACCCCACCCGCCTGCGCTGTGCGCTCATCGCACTCAAAGCGGCGCAGAAGGCTGTCTTGGGTTGATTTTATCCACGTTTTATAGTAGGGTAGTGTCTACTTTTAGTGATCTATATGCCCGGTCTCGCCATCCACAATCTTCACGTTTCTGCCGCTGACAAACCTATTGTCGAGGGCGTTTCTTTGGTTGTACGTCCGGGCGAAGTGCATGCGATTATGGGACCGAACGGTTCCGGTAAATCCACTCTCGCCAACGCGCTCATGGGGCACCCTAAATACACCATCA
>CAYTMT010000073.1:0-393 GCA_964439095.1 uncultured Gammaproteobacteria bacterium
GATATATTTAAAGCAACAGGTTGAACGAGTGGTTGAACCAGTGTTCTACCACCTCACCCACAAAACTTTGCTCTACTCACATACTTTTTACAACACACATTCATTGACTTCTATCTCACCGGAGAATCCACTGAACGGCACCTACTCTATCTCTCTATACTTACAATTACCTACTAACCTTACTTAATATCTCCTTACCTACTTATCTATTTAAATCTAATCTAATCCCAACAGCCAATACCCAAATCCATACCCTGAAGATGATGAGAAGTGAAAAATATTAATATGTAGGTTATTCGCCGCAATGCGGCGAATAAAAAGAGAATGGTAGATTGTTTAACTTAATTGTCACATATAACCAATATGGAAGACAAAATAGGTTACAAGCTATGG
>CAYTMT010000073.1:403-2892 GCA_964439095.1 uncultured Gammaproteobacteria bacterium
TGATGAGACCTGTTGTGATGCAATTGCCCCTATTACCGGACGCCTTCCTCGCAGACACTATTAAATCAAAAGAAACACCGCTTAAGGTGAACTTCATTTCTATAGATAACATCCCTTTAGCTCACGATTGAGTCATGGTCTAAAGGGATGGGGACGACGAGCAGAGGCTGCCGTCCCGAAGATGCCCGACTGCGCAGAAGAGCGCTGTCGTGTATCACACCCCCCGCCGCTGGTCGTAGCTGCGCGATCTCCTCCCAGGTTGCTTACCCGAGGAGGTCCCCGCGGAGCCGGAGGATCTCGGCCTCCTTCGCGGCGTTGTAGGCCTCGATGGCCCGCCGGACGAAGACGCGGTCCTTCTCCTGCTCGTCGCCGGTGAGCTCGCCGTAGGGCAGCTTCTGGTGGGCCGGGGCCCACTCGCCGTTCCGCTCCAGCCACTTGTCGTGGGCCAGCGCGGCGGCCTCCTCGACGAAGGCGGAGTCGAACTCCCGACCGGACTCGGCGGCGGCCAGCACGGCGTCCACGACGACCTCGGCGCCGAGGCGGTTCTCGAGCTGCCAGTCGCGCAACCGTTTCTTTTTTGGTGCGCAGTGGATAACTAAAATTTGAGCATTAAAAAACCGGCAGAAATATGTGCCGGATAAAAGTGGCTAGAATTAGCCAAGTTCAGACGTATTTTTTTCCTTCAAAGTGTATTTGAATTGAAAAAATATCTCTGAAACATGTGGTTTAACCGGTTAAAACGCCGGTTTTTCTTTTTGTGTAGCTTAAATTTTACGTTCTGAAGCACCAATTTGGAAACGGTATCGCTTACACGACCGATAGGATGCATATGGTTAGTATCAAACAATAAAACTTTTTATAAAAATAATCCGCCTTAACAGCGGATTATTTTATGATTGTATCGCCTTCATTCCAAAATATTCTATAAACACTTTGGGATGCAGGCGACGGGGTGGGAAAAGAACGAGGCCGCCTACATGCGGCGGGAGCGGCCACCGATCAGCAACCGAAACTTCGGTCGACCGGAAGGGCGCGCAGGTGCCACGTTCTGGGGGCGAGTTGTGAGTGTAGCCTTGCAGGCCCAGCACTCCGTCTTGTACGGCTTGAAGCCAGCTTTGCAGGGCTTCTTGCACCGGTAGTAGAGCCTGAGCCACCCCTTTTTCAGGGCGTGCCTCCGAGACTCGGACAGGATGCGGAAGATGTCCTCCTTAGGGGTGTCAGCGTAGAACGCGACGACTTTTCCCTTAGGAGTGCGAAGTTGCCACTGCATGATCAGCTTCAGTGCCGACAGACGCAGGGACAGCCGTACTCGCAGCACTTGCCGCAGTGGGTCTTCACCTTGCGGCTGACGGGCCGGCGTCCGTTACGAGCGGACTTGTTGCGGTTCCTCGGGGTCGTCGAGATGCGTCTCTTGGCACGAACAGTAGCTATTGGTCCTCCAGCTTCCACGACAGGGAAGCACTGCGTATATACTAAAGTACTGCGAAGATTTATCAATATAAATAAACTAGAGCAAAGAATTTTTCGTTAGAATGTTTTGTTTGACTCAAAACAGGACAAATGATACGGTTCATTTACCACCATATGACTCCAAAAACCAAGAAAATTTTAAAATGGGTTATTATCTCTATTTTGTTGATTGGTATTTCTGCCCTCGCATATTTTGCAATGATAGGCTATTTGATTGGACAAGCCTTTGCTGGCGGAGATAACTTTACTGAAGTCGTAGTTGGAGATCCTCCTATTACGTATGTTGTAAACGAATGGACTGGATTCCAAAGAGAATCTGATGTTCACTATTTTGTGTATAAAAAAGATGGTAAATCTTCCAAAATCCAAATTGGTAGTTCGGGGGGATTATTATTTGAACGCGAAGGCGTACAAAAAGGGATGGGCATTGATCCACATTCTACTTCAACAGTAATTACGATGTATTCTTTATTACCCCCTCCACTGGATGAAGGAGGATACAGACTTGGCGAACCGAATTTTTATTATAAACCAGCCACCAAAGAACTAATTCCGGTAGAAAAAACTCTCACTGAATTTGATGCAGACAGCAGCTTAGATAAATTGATGAAATATAAAAACCATAATTTAGGAATTTCATTTGATTATCCAGAAGCATATAAAAATACCGTTTGTGATGTTGCAGTAAGATATGAAGAACCGGTTACAATTATAGGAATTGGTAGTCGCATAGAATTGAGTGTAGGGGCAACTGATAATACTAATCAAAATATTTCTCGATTAATTAAGAAAGATTTAAAAGATGTAATAATAGAAAAACAAACCCCCATTACAATGGCTGGAAAAAATGCCACACAAGTGAGTTATCGTTTTGGTGGCATGAATCGATATGGTGAAATAGTGTATTTAATTGATAAAAATAGATTATTTAAATTAGGTTTTACTGCCGGCGGTTTTGCGTGCGGCTTTGAGCCAGGTGTGTATGAGAAAGTTGTGAAGAGTTTTACTTTGACTGATTA
>CAYTMT010000074.1:0-2853 GCA_964439095.1 uncultured Gammaproteobacteria bacterium
TTTGTGGCAATGTCGAGATGGTCAAAGAGGTGCGAACCATTCTTCTCGAAAAAGGAGTTTCTCCAAAAGCACTTCATTTTGAAATTTTCTAGGTTATCCACAGCGCGAAGGGGTTGACTTTTTACTAAAATTGTCATATACTTTGTGCGGATTAGTCGTTCTTTTTACCGGATGTAGTCGAAGACAGGGTTCCTGGGGCATGAGCTTCTCCTAAGAAAAGAGATAGGCAATAGATTCGTCTGTTGGTTGTCTCGTTTCGTGGGGGATTCCTTGCCAAAGGAATTAGTATCGGAAACAGTCCGATCGCCCTGCCTTCTTCTTTCATCCTTTATCACCCTCAGACAGAGGGAGAGGTGCTCCGTGCGTGCGTTCATCGTGTTCGTGGCCGTTGTGTGTTTTTCGGTTCCATCTTTTGCCTCCGAAGAGCACCACTGTCACCCGACGTGGTCTCTCGGAGTTGGCTTTTCGGTCGTCGAGGAGCCGCATCTCCACGGCGGAGAGATGTATCAGTCGTTTGATTTTGAAGCGATTGGTGTTCTCAACTGCCCTCTCGCAGACAGCCTCGATTTTTATCTCGAGGCTGGTGTCGGCATCACCAATCGGGCGGATCCGTTCGTCCCCATTGGTGCTGGCATTGTTTTTGAACTCAATGAGAAGGTGTTTCTTGGTCTGTCCGGCGCGCTCAACCTGCATCCTGTGGTGCTAGGGGCAACGCTCCTGATTGGGCCGATGATTCAGCTTAATCTCTTTGAGGGGTTCTCGTTTGTCATCGCTCCTGGTTTTGTCCTGCACACGACCGGGGTCGATGTCGTTCGTGGTGGCGGGGGAACCTTCCATTTCGAAAAGACGTGATCCCACTTCTGTTCTGATGGTGACGGAGGGGGTAGCTTCGGCTGCTCCTTCCCAATCCATTTGTCTTCATAATCAGACGCTCTGATTGTGGCTGCAAATAACAAAACTATCCAAATTTGGATAGTTTTTTTGATTGTTTTTTTAGGGTGATATGCTACAATGGCTATACTTTATATATAGCTCTAGTGTCTATGCGCGAGTCGTCTGGCCGGGAGGGGATATTTAAAAAATTTGTTAAAGAGAAAAAAGGGGTTTTGGCAGCAGCTTTTGTATCTTTGGCAGCCCATGCCGGGGTGTATTTGGCGTTTAATGAAAAAGCGCGCCATAGTTTGGAAAATGACGCTACGGAGATTTCTCGCACCATCCGCGAAAAATGGCAAAATGCTTTTGAATCAGGGCAAAGCGAAGAAGAATTTAAAAAAAAGTTGTTAGAGTTGGAAAAAGTTGATGTTGGGGCAGCGCTACTCAAAATGGAAAGTCTGCATGGTTTTTCTGAGGCAGAAACAGAACAAGCGATTCGTGAATTGTCGCGTATTCGTGAAGAATATGATCGGATAAAGACTGGTCTTGATTTAGAGCAGACTGGTTTTAATCTTTCTAAAGAAGTTGGTCGCTACGATCCGGACAGCACATCTCTCACTGATTTATTAAATAAAAAACAAGGTAATTGTGTGGCGCGGGCTAAATTCTATGCGAGTGTTTTGCCGTCGGTGTCGGGGACAGCTTCTAATGAAACCAGCGTACAATTACAGTGGTTTGCTGGTGATGAACAAAAAGCACCCCATGTTCGAGCGTTGTTTAGGGATACTGGAGCAGGTTGGCAGGCTTTTGAGACTGGTTTGCCGGTTGCTGTAGCACCAGATGACCTTACTGGTACGGTGGTCACAGATAGTCGGGTGTTGTTTGGTAATACTTTGGCGACTTCGTTTGATGAAAAAAGCTTTGTTGACCCTAAAGAATCGTCGGCGCAACCATTTTCAATGCCGTTAGATTCCAAAGCGAAGACAGCGATTACTTTGGCGCATGCTCCGACACGAGTATATCAAGGTGGGGATGCTAAGTTAGAATCACAAAAAGATTTTACTGATCGGCAGGCGGTGACGATTGATGAAGCTCGTGCTGGACAAACTCTTCGAGCTAAATCTTCTAAGCGTTTGCAGGTGGAATTGTTGACACCAGAACAAATTACCGCTCGTTTTGGTGATGATGTTTTTTCTAAAAAATCTGCGACGAAAAAATCTGAAAAAGTTGAAGAAGCTATACCGTTGTCTGCCGAAGTGGTGACTAGTGTAGCTCTGAGTGGTGAGGTATCTTTGTTTTTAACAAAGTCTTCGGTTGATTTGTCGCCTCTTGCACCCTATTCAATTACTGACACTACCATCGCTGTCTTTGCTGACGTGAAAAAAGTTGCTGGCTGGGAAGTTTTTCGAGACAAAGAAGTCGCCAAGTTGTGGTTGAGCGGTCTGGCTATCACCGATGAAGTGGTGGAAAACTTTGCTAGCGCGCCACTTACCGAGGTAACGCTCAATGCTACCTCAGTGAGCGATCTCAGTTTTTTGAAAGGTAAAAAATTAAAATTCTTGAATCTCAAGCAATCGTTTGATGTTGATTTAGCCACGCTCGAAGGGGTGGCTTTTGACAAGCTGTCTTTATCTTTCTATGAAGGAATGGACTTAAGTCCGATTAAAGATTTTATTGATACGAAGCGCGAGAAGATTGCCAAAGACTATGGTGGTTTGATAGAAATTGACGCGTCGTATCGGGTGCACCTGCTTGATCCGTCAAAGAGTGGTATCCCAGGTATTAAGAAGGTGATTGAGTTGGCTAAAGAAGGCGATTCTGGGGCTATTCAAGAGCTTCAAGATACTAAAATTGTTGATTTATAAGCGGTTTTTCTATTTTTCGCTCTGGGAGACCCTAGAGACCTTGCTTTAGCAAGTCTTTTGTGCTATACTAGCGCCCGATAGCGTATCTGCTGTTTCCGGCAGATTTTTTATTCCA
>CAYTMT010000075.1:0-2819 GCA_964439095.1 uncultured Gammaproteobacteria bacterium
TCACCATTACCGCCCTGCTTATTGCCACCCATCATGAGCAAAACCATTCTGCCCGAGAAGTCATCGGACTCATTCTTTTTTTCCTTAGCTTTAACGGACTCATCCATCTCTCGTACGCCCCCGAAGAAATGCGACAGCTCGGCATCGGTGGCGGTCTCATAGGTATTATTTTTGGCTGGCCGCTCAAAATGTACGTGGGCGACCTGGGGGGCACCATCATACTGCTCGGCCTCATCTGCATAGCGCTCATCATTTTGTTTAATCTAACCCTCAACCAAATCGCTCTTTTTCTACAAGGCATTTTCAGCCATCTGGCTGAACTCAAACGTGATTTTTTCAAACCCGCACCCGCTGTTGCAGCAACCAGCACCAACGCTCGTTTTACCAATTCTTCTATTTCTACTGACACCGAGGAGGAAGATGATGAACCAGAGGAAGAAATTATTCCTCCCAAACCCATTTTTAAACGTCCCATCAAACCCATCGCTGTAGAAAAACCAGCCGAAGAACCCTCCCCCGAAAACAACATGGTTGAAACCTCACCCTTTGGCATTATTTCTCCCAAAGTGTACAAAGCTTTACCACCCACCGAGCTCTTGGTGGCCTCCAAAAGCAAACCGACCTCTGGTGACATCAAAGCCAGCGCCCAAATTATTGCCGAAACTTTTCAAAATTTTGGCATTGAGGTGGAAATGGGTGATATTCGTGTGGGTCCCACCGTTACCCAATATTCCCTCAAACCAGCCAAAGGTATAAAAGTCGCGCGCATCATGGCACTGTCAAATGACCTCGCGCTCGCGCTCGCCGCGCACCCCATTCGTATCGAAGCACCTATCCCGGGCCAGTCGCTCATCGGTATTGAAGTACCCAACCAGCGCGTGGCCATGGTCACCTTGCGCGAACTCCTTGAGAGCGAAGAATTTAAAAAACGTGAGCACAATATGTTTATCGCGCTTGGCAAAGATGTCTCCGGTAAAGTCTGGTTGGCCGATCTGCCCAAGATGCCGCACCTGCTTATTGCTGGCTCCACCGGTTCGGGAAAAACAGTGGGGATTAATACCATTATTTTGAGTTTACTCTACGAAAACACTCCAGCTACCCTTCGCCTTATTCTCGTTGACCCAAAACGGGTTGAGCTCACTCTCTACAACGGCATCCCTCACCTCCTCACTCCGGTCATTACCGATTCACTCAAAACCGTTAATGCTCTCAAATGGACGATTGGCGAAATGGAAAGGCGGTTTGACATGCTCGCCAAAGTCGGTAGCCGCGACATTCTTTCTTACAACAAACAAGCCGCTGAACCTTTACCTTATATCGTGTTTGTCATCGATGAACTGGCTGACCTCATGGCCACTTCCGGGCAAGAAGTGGAAAGTGGCATTATCCGCATCGCTCAAATGGCCCGTGCCGTTGGTATTCACCTCATTGTAGCGACGCAACGCCCGAGCGTGGAAGTTATTACCGGTCTTATGAAAGCAAACATTCCGGGGCGTCTGGCTTTCTCTGTAGCCTCCCTCACGGATTCACGCACCATTCTTGATACACCGGGCGCGGAAAAATTGCTCGGTCGCGGTGATTCTCTCCTCCTTACCGCCGATTTATCCAAACCCAAACGCGTGCAAGGTGCCTATGTCTCAGAAGACGAAATGAAACAAGTCGTCGAATATTTGCGCGGCGATGAACCACCGGTATACGATGATTCGATTGTCTCAAAACAAAGTAGCTTGGGTGGCAGTTCTGCCACACTCTTCTCTGGAACCGGTGATCAAGACAGCATGTTTGAAGAAGCCAAACAGCTGGTAATTGAAAGCGGCAAAGCCAGCGCCTCACTCTTGCAACGTCGTTTAAAAGTGGGATATGCTCGCGCGGCCCGACTGCTTGACGAACTGGAAGAAGCTGGTATAGTGGGGAGTGCTGATGGGGCAAAACCACGCGAAGTGTTTACTGAACACTTGCGCGATGCCGAAGAAGAAATTCTCGATGACGCCAGTCTTGATTCTGGAGGCACAGTTTTTGATTCGGTTCCAGATGCTCCGGACGCGTCCAGTCACTCCTAATCGCTTTTTTCATGTCGCAGTTCAGTTTTAAAAAAATCGAACAATACGTCCCACTTGGGACCATCTTCAAAAATCAACGCGAAAAACAAGGGTTTAACCTCGAGGACATTACCCGTAAAACCCGCATTCCTCTCCCCTACCTAAACGCGCTGGAGGAAAATAATTTTTCTACACTTCCTCGAGCCACTGGCTACCGCCTCGCTTATGTCAAACATTACGCCGTGGTCTTAGGACTCGATGGTCGACGTTGCACTCACAAATTTATTGAAGAAGCCGGACTTACCAATGCCGCTAAATCTGTAACGGCGCCACGCGTCCGATTTTTTCCCGGCGGGTCCCTCGTGAGCCTCATTCGCAATATTGCCCTCATTGGTTTTGTTTTCTTAATAATTGGTTACCTGGTATGGCAAATAAAAGGGATTATGGAACCACCCAAGCTCACTATCTTTTCCCCTTACGACGGCTATACTACGAATGAAAAAAATATCCTCTTGCAAGGATTTACCGACACGGAAACTCAACTCTTGGTGAATGGAGAAAATGTTATGGTCAACAACCAAGGTCAATTTCAGGTAAATGTTGCCCTGTCAGACGGCCTCAACACACTCAATATCAAATCCATCAAAAAACATGGCAAAACCACTGAAATGACCCGGCACATAATTTCCAAAGCTGACCTTACTTCTTTACCTCCTAATTTTTAATAACATATTACATTTTTACCATATGGCCAAAGCTACTAATAGTGAAATAGATAAA
>CAYTMT010000076.1:0-303 GCA_964439095.1 uncultured Gammaproteobacteria bacterium
TGGTATGAAATTTGTTTCTACCCACCTTACTACCCATCATTTATTACATGCACCACATCGTTGGTTTTTAGCTTTTTTACTCTCTCCGGCACATGCACTTGAAATACATTACCAACGCCGTTATCATCTTAAATTTTCTCATGCCCGAAAATTATTTATTTTTGACATGCTACTTTTGGCTAGTGTGTTTGGTATTGGTGGTATGGCGACATTTTGGTACACCTATGATTCAACCGTTACCAAGCAAGTACATCTTGATGTGATAGCCACCGCGACTGGTGAAACCAATCGAGTAAAAAGTGG
>CAYTMT010000076.1:313-2809 GCA_964439095.1 uncultured Gammaproteobacteria bacterium
CAAAATAATAGTGCTGTAGAATTAAAAGATCCAATTGTACATGTAAATTTACCGCGTGGTTTTGTTATTCGTAATGCACCAAATAATTTTACAACTTCCACCCAATCAATTTCTGTAGCCACCATGAAGCCTCGTCAAGGTGGTGAAATTGTGTTGAGTGGTCAATTTTGGGGTGAACCTGGTAAAAATTTTCCCATTACCGCCGAGCTCGTATATCATCAAGAAAAAACCAATAATTATGAAGTCAAAACTGCTGGTATTTTAACTACTGCCGCTGCCTCTGTACTGGTAACGAGCGCTCATTTTCCTGAAACAATATACTCTGTTGGCAGTGGACAAATACCCGTAACTATTACCAATACTGGTTCTGAATCAGTCTCCAACATATATATTCCCCTACCTGTAGTGGAAGGACTTAATTTTTCTTGGCTCGAAACTGGAGTTACCAAAAAACCATTAGTTATTTCCACATTATTACCAAATCAAACAGTTACCGGCACCTTGCGCTTTTATAGCCAATTGGCCACACAAATTTCTGAAGTACAAGTGAACATTATTCCACAAATTAAAATTAATTCTCAACTATTTAATCAGGCATCACATATTTCCAAGATTGTTGTTCTTCATCCTGGATTAACTATTAATTCAAATTGGCAAGAGTCAATTATCAATCCTGGTGAACGTGCCACCATACATCTTACTATTGAAAATACTGGCACTACCGAATTGCAACACGTTGCGTTAACAATTCCATTGCCTGCCAATGTGGTTAATGTGCGCGAAACAGCTGCGGCCAACAAAATTGTGGCGAGAGGTTCAACATTACAAATTACTAGTAAAGAATTTCCAATACTACAATCTATTCCTCAAAATGAATCACGAAAAATTTCTTTACTTATAGTAGTTTCAAATCGACCAACCGGTAGTTCAGAATTAGTAATACCAATTACCGCCAGTGCTTCTATTCCAAACAATACGGAAAAATTTGATACACAATCCAATTCTCCAGCACTTAAATTGGGTACGTTTATAACGCTCAATGCTGATGCGCTCTATTATTCTCATGAAGGTGATCAAATTGGCCGCGGACCTTTGCCACCAAAAGTTGGTAAAGAAACTAAATACTGGGCTTTATTAACCTTAACCAATGGCACTGCTGAAGCACGCAATATAACAGTATCTGCCACCTTAGCGCCTGGTGCAGTTTGGACTGGCAAAACTTCTGTTACTCGTGGACGTGAACCGGTATATAATTCTGCCACTAGAACGGTTACTTGGAGTGTGTCCTCTGTGAGCGCCAGTGAAAGGGTGCGTATTACTTTTCTACTAGCAGTAACACCTACCGAAGCACAGCTTGGCTCTATCCCCCTCCTTCTTACCAATATTCGCGCCAGCGCTACTGACAGTGTTAGCCAAAAAGGATTAAATGCCAGTGCGGGTAGTTTAAATGCTTCACTTATTACCGATATCATTGGCAAAACCAAAGGTGTGCGCGTACAATAATTTTTCACCCTCAGGCTTTGACTTTTACTTCAATTTGTGATAGAGTCTCCTGTTTCTATATCTTAGGATAATTAGGTATAGTAAACAGTAGCTCTTTACAATTGAGGTGGTTTTTTAGTGACAAAGAAGAAGGAGAAGAAACTGCTTCGGATTTTGGTTATTTTAGTAATCAGAATCCGAAGTAGTTTCGAAGTAATTACAATTCCGAGAAGTACGTCTACACCAATTACCGGACCACAGATGGTCCAAGGAGAATTCGCGTGAAGAATTTCATGAACTGCGTTGTTTTCGTGGTCGCCCTCTTCGGTGTCCTCAGCTGCGCTGACGACACCTCCACCCCACCCTTCGGCCGCGCCTGCGTGGTCGACGAGCAGTGTGGAATCTGGAACGGCTACTGGGTCGACTGCATCAAGGGGGCCTGCGCTTACCCGCGCCCCGAAGATGTGTGGATTCAGAACACAGGAGATGATGCGGATTCAGGTCCGCAAAACGAATGTGAGAACGACCAGGAGTGTCCAGACGACCAGCTGGTGTGCACCGGTACGCCGGTGTGCATCAAAAACCGATATGATAATGTCACCAAGCAGCCATTGCCCAACAAGTGTGGGCAAAAAGATGGGTGCGAACCTCGCTGCAACCAGGAGACCGACACCTGTCTTCCTTGTACCAGGGAAGGCTGTGACGACGGTGTTTCGTGCACTGTTGAATACTGTGATTTCACGCTTGGTCGCTGCGTGTTCAACGTGGCCCCAGGCAAATGCCTTATTGGGGCGGGGTGCTACAACGATGGAGACACAAACCCGCATGATGAATGCGAGATCTGTCTTCCAGAGGCTGAAAACAAGGAGTGGAGTGCAAATTCCATTCCACAGTGCCAGCCAATCGAAGTAGAGCCCGACCGACCCGAGGTGGTGGACACAGACACTGATGGTGAAACCGAGGCACCAGACATCCTCGATACCGACTCCGAAATGCCGGATGAGTTCACTCCTC
>CAYTMT010000077.1:0-2791 GCA_964439095.1 uncultured Gammaproteobacteria bacterium
TGGCTGGCAACTTTATCTGTTCAGCCTCTTTCCAAACGCTTTCTATCTGTTTGCCCAAGGATTCAAGACTGCCACGCATGTTTTTTGAGTCTAGTTGAACGATTTTGGATTGGTTATCTAACATAATTAACCTATTAAAAGTAAAATCAAAGTGCCTATATTCTAACAATTAGCTCACTTAATGTAAAGAAAAACCAAAACAAAAACAGCCTTCTTTAAAAGCTGCTTTTGCATTTGACCCGGAGACGCCGAGTCAGTCGTTGACCATTTCGGCCACTGGTACTACTGCCCCGCTTACCGCGAGACGCCCCATGTGGGGACTTACTTCTGCTGGATCGCGTACACGCTGGCCACGTACTTGCGGACCTTGGCCGCGGCCACGATCGTAAACGAGTCGGCGAGGTCGATCGCCTGATCCCAGGGGATGAAGCGGCAGCGACCGATGCACTCGGCCACACGGTGGGCCTTGTCGCCGTCGACCAGATCCGGCCGCAGCCTCCAAACGCCGTTGTCCTGGACGACCTGATCGGGCGTGAGCCACACGCCGAAGTACCGATCCCCTTGCTCGTTGCAGCCACTGGTGTCGAAGAACGTGCTGTTGGGGTTCGTGGGCTGACCGCCGAGCTCCACGATCAGCTCGGGGTTGATGCCCACCTCCTCGTTCAGCTCGCGGCGAGCACCGCGCACACCTTCCTCGTCGCCACGGAAGCCACGCGGAACGTTGAGCACCACACCCTCCCGTTGCTGAAGCGGGCGGTTCTGCTCGACCACGCCGATGTGGAGCTGGTCGTTGATCTCCACGAAGGGCACGATGACCACACCACCGCGATCCTGACGGATGACGAGCCCGTCGAACCCAGCCGGGGTCCAGCCGTAGGCTGCGGTGACACCGAGACCGGGCTGACGGAAGGTGATCTGCGGCGGTCGGATCAGATCGCCGCTGGCGACCCTGACCTCCCAACCGCGGTGACCATCCGTAGGAATCGAGATGACGATTGACGCACTCAACTTGGACATGGCACTCTCCCCCGCCAAAGCGGAGATATGAACGCAACACTACCAGGGACGGTTTCCCTAATAGCTGCGCACGCATTTATTCTCTAATTTATTATTAAAAAACAAATGCGTAAGCAACAAACGAATATACCACGTTTAAAATAAAAAATCAACTCTTCGGTTGTGCATAAAAAAATTAGCAATTTTTAGACTACTTATAATAATTCAACTGGTTCTATTTTATTATTAAATAAACCTATTATAATAATTTCGTATTGATTTAAATATTTTTTTCTTCTCTGCTATTTTTAGCGCTCCTAATTGTACATACCTATGCTTTTTTAAACTCCGCATATTTCACCAAAGTGTCCCGCACCGCTTCGTGCACCTCGCGCATATAGATGCCAAGTTTTGCCAAATTTACAGATTGTAAAATATTATTTGATCTTGTCTTTTTTGCCAAACCGCTCGCCACCAACTCTTGCTCTGAAATCCATTCGTTAGTATGGCTGGGATCAACAATTTCATTATACATTGCCAAAATTTCTCTATGCTTGATGGCTCCCGGATTGGTCACATGAAAAATGCCACTCGCTTGTTTTTCCAAAAGTTGCTTAAAGACACTAATCATATCTTCTACCACGGTCACACTATTTATCACATCTACCACTCGTGGAAATGAAGCTAGCTTATCAATCAAATTACCTGGCGATGGTTCGCTATCAATCGGCATTCTGATGCGCGCGATACCAACGTTCGGCAAGGTAGAGAGCGCCAAATCGGCTGCGTATTTTGTCTTAGTGTACACGGCTGAAGGGTTGGCAGGTTCCCCTTCTTTCCAGCCATTTGGATCTGCGGCATAGCCATAATAGATACAACCAGTGCCCATATGCAAAAGATAAACATTTTTTTTCTGGCAAGCTTCGGCAATCATAATTGGCAAAGTGGTATTGCCCGCAATTGTTTCCAACTGATGATCTTCACACCAATCAACATTTGGCTTACCCACAATACCGGCGGCATTAAGCACTGAATCCGGTTTATACTCATCAAGTAAATCCTCCACATCTTTGACTGTGTACAACAACTTACCCAACAAAATTGCATCCGGCCAAGCGGCCGCGCATTTTTTCCCCAAGAATCCATTGCCAATAATTAAAATTTTTTTTGATTGCATATATTTATTTATTTTTAGAATATTGTTTCTTAAAATACTCTCCATGTTCCCCGTTTTTCAACGGCTGCCACCAAGATTGATTATTCTTATACCAATGAATCGTTTCTTTCAGTCCCGTCTCAAAATCTTTTTCCGCTTTCCAGCCAAAATCTTTCTCCAGCTTGCTGCAATCTATAGAATAACGCCTATCATGCCCAGGTCTATCTTTAACTGACTCAATCATTTCTGCGCCCATACCCATTACCGATAAAATTAATTTTGTGATTTCTATATTTTCCAATTCCTTGCCCGTGCCAATATTGTAGACACTGCCGGGCTCTGCCTGATGCAACAAGATATCTATCGCTCGACAGTGATCGCTCGTATGAATCCACTCGCGGACATTCTTGCCATCACCATATAAAGGCACTTTTTTATCTTCAATTAAATTGGTAATAAAAAATGGAATTAATTTTTCAGGAAATTGATTGGTGCCATAAAAATTGCAACTATGAGAAACTACTACCGGAGTTTTATAGGTCACAAAATAAGCCCGACATAAATGATCGCCCCCGGCCTTGGCCGCGGCGTAAGGACTATTAGGAGAAAACGGAGAATCCTCGGTAAAACTTCCCTCCT
>CAYTMT010000078.1:0-2677 GCA_964439095.1 uncultured Gammaproteobacteria bacterium
CGCAAACATTACCATTGGCCGACACGCTTTACCTTACCGAAGTGCACCAAACTGTATTGGGTGATGCGTTTTTTCCAGAGTTTGATAAAAATATATGGCACGAAACAGTACGCGAACAACATGACGGATTTGATTTTGTAACATACCAAAAACATGTTCATCATGATTGACGGTATTGATGGCAGTGGTAAAAGCACCATCGTGAATACCTGGAAAAAAATATGCGCCGAACGAGGTCAAAAAACATTTGACCTAAAAACGTTTTGGGCCGAGCACAACCAGCACCCCACCCTCGCAGATATTGGTGATGCTGACATAGTTTTTTCGGCCGAGCCAACTTCAGTGGGCATCGGCACCATCATTCGACATGAACTCATCAGTAAAAACAACCACTATCCACCACTCGCGATCGTGCATGCCTTTTCGCTCGACCGTCTAATCTTCTACCACAATGTCATCATCCCCCTCCTCGCGCGTGGCACGCACATTATTCAAGATCGCGGCATTTCTTCTAGTCTTGCCTACCAATCTACCAACAGCCCGGACATTACCATACCCGTCATTGCAGGAATGCCCGGTAACACTCTCGCCCTCACCCATCGCCCCGATTATCTAATACTGCTCGACCTCGAAGCAGAAACTGCCCAAAAACGCCTCGCCCTTCGCTCCGGGAAACAGGATAATGCCATTTTTGAAGAGTCTAATTTTTTAAAACAACTCGTAACCACTTTCCGCTCCCCGGAATACACGGCCATATTCGAAACACGCGGCACTAACATTATCCGCTTGTCAGCAGAAGATAATATTGATACAATGCAAACAAAAGCGACTGAATTATTATTGTCGCTCTTAACTTTATAATCTATGTTCATCTCCGTGTGGGAAATCATCACTAAATCCTGGAATTTGTACATTAAAAATCTCTGGTTATTTCTCAAGTACTATCTTCTTCCTATAATTCCGGTTGGAGCACTTGTTGTTATTGCGATTATGTTTTTTGGTTTGACTGGCAACTATATTGGTGGCGGAACAAAAGTGGCTTTGGCAGTTCTTTTTGTCATTATTGCCATTGCTTTTATTGTTGCTGCGATATACGTAGCGTTTGCTACCATGATTGCCCTTACCAGACAAATCTACAATCGCTACTTGGGTTTGCCAACCATCGAAACCTGGCCCAGCATTAAAGAGGCCCACCCGTTGATTTGGCGTGCGTTGGGCACAAATATCGCAGCTGCTTTTCTAGCCAGCTGGCCAATTCTCCTGTCTGCCCTCATCTTATCAGGCTACGCGATAATCAACTTCACTTCATCACTCTCCGGATCCCCTTCGCTCCTATCAAAAATTTCAAACCCATCACTCGCCTTATTTCTTTCCTTCTTTGGAATGATCGCCTTTGTCGGATCGATCATTTATTCTATCTATAAATCAATCACTCTGGGATTTGCCGAAAAACACACCATGATTGATGGTGAGAAAGTTGGCTCTGCTCTTAAAGCCAGTACCATGTTGGTAAAAAATAGATGGTGGGAAATTCTGTGGCGCTCTATCCTTCCTGCCTTGTTTTTTGGAACGATTATTTTCGCTATCTCATTAACTTTAGAAATATTTTTCCCTTCCACTGCAGGAAAATTTTCTATTGCGGGCACGGTAAATATGGTTCTACGAATCATTTCCTATCCACTATTTACCATCACTGAAGTTATTCTCTTTGCTGAAGCAAAAAAATCACTTGAACCCATGGTAGTTGTTGCCCCACCTGCCCCCATGACCACGGAAAGAATATAACGGACTCAAATATTTTTCTTTACAAACCCTGTGCCACTCCAGCGCAGGGTTTGTTGCAAAAAGAGGTGTATTTTGTTAGTATACCATCGTTATTTACTCGTCCTTCTATGGAAAAACTAATCCCTATTATCGGCCTCGAAATTCATGTGGAACTCAAAACAGCAAGTAAGATGTTTTGTTCTTGCAAAAATGATCCCGAGCGCGCCGAACCCAACACTAACATCTGCGAAATTTGCTTGGCTCACCCTGGTACTTTGCCGGTGCCAAACAAAAAAGCGATCGCTTGGACCGCGCTCATTGCCAAAGCGCTCAATTGTCGAGTAAACGAAAACAGTAAATTTGATCGTAAGCACTATTTCTATCCCGACCTCCCCAAAGGATACCAAATCTCACAATTCGACGAACCAATTGGTGAGTATGGCCACATCGATCTAGAATTTCCCGCTGGCAAAAACCACCGCGACACAGCGCATATCGGTATTCGTCGCGTACACTTGGAAGAAGACACGGCCAAACTCGAACACAGCGCGAGCGGTAATACATTGGTAGATTTTAATCGCGCCGGTGTGCCATTAGTAGAAACTGTTTCCGATCCCGACATCCAAAGCTCAACCGAAGCCAAAGCGTACTGCCAAGAATTACAGATGATTTTTCGTTATCTCGGCGTGAGTAACGCGGATATGGAAAAAGGTAATATGCGTTGTGAGGCCAATATTTCTGTACAAGAAGAAGGTAAGTTTGTAATTGAAAACGGGCTGGTAAAACCAGTGGCTGGTTATACTTTAAATCATAAGGTGGAAGTAAAAAACATCAACTCCTTCCGCGCGGTAGAAAAAGCGATCGAGTTTGAAATTCAGCGCCAAACCAGTATGGTCGAAAAAGGCGAAACCTG
>CAYTMT010000079.1:0-2652 GCA_964439095.1 uncultured Gammaproteobacteria bacterium
TAATTTCAGCTACCTCTGTCGCGAAGGGGCCGTGGGTTGTACCAAAGTATTTAATACCGAAAATACCCGTGATGCTGGCGCTAGTGCCTACAACGTATTTTTGTCCGGAGCAAACGGCGCGGCCACTACGCTCGCCACCATAATCAACGGCACTACCTATTCTTGTGAAGTACAAAAAGGCAGAACCGGTTGCTATATCGCACAAGCCATCACTGGAGCAGCATCTACCGATATTACGGGCGCCCCAGTTACGGCTGGTGGTCAAAACATTAGCACTCATCCACAGTTTGCTACTTCTTCGTTTTTCATTCCCGCTGATGACAATGCTAATCCAGAATATTTGGTGGCCAATGAAGCTGGTTCGTGTAACCAGGCCGATGTTGGTTGTACGCTTGCGGGAAAACAAACATTGGCAATCAATGGTGATACTGTGTTTGCCACCGTAACCATTAAGAATAATCCGGACAGTGGCAACTATCTTCAGTCGCTGTGTCAGAGTGAATCCGTGGGTTGTTCAGCCTTTAGCGATGGTGCGGGAAATATCTATTTTAAAGATCCGGATGCCGTAGGACAAAAGAAGTGTGTGTACAAAAAAGATCTCAAAGATGCCAATGGTAATCCAGAGTATGGTTGGTTCCGCGACGGTGTGGGGCGATGTTCAAATGACCTCGCAAAATTATGTACTGCGGCAACAACTGAGAGTGTTTGTGGTGCCAAAGCATCGTGTGTGGAAGATGTGCCGTGCTATCCCAATTATCATTTGCGCACCAACGAGTTTGGTTTATGGTCGTATGGAGTTACTAGCAGCTATCAAAACTATGTGGGTGAGTGTGCTGTAAAAGACAATCGCTGTACCGAATTTGTGGATCGCAAAGATAACACCCCGTATTATCTCATCGACAACGATGCGCTCAAAACCAACAATGACTGTGGCGGCAAGGTAAGTCTTAAAAATGGTTGTGCCTTGTTTGATCGCACCGATGTGCCGCAGAAATTATGGAACACCATGAAGACATATGCGGCCAGTGACAGTAATGAATCACGATTGGTGGATCCGGTGGTGGAAACGGATCCGGATAACAATAACGCCAACGTAGTACTCAAAGTGAGTGCCGACCGAGTATGTGGCGAATGGTATCAGTGCCGTCAATCGCGTCGCGTGTTTGATGCCAAGCAAAATAAATATGTGAATAAATGTTTGGACATTGGGCGTTGCACCAAGCCGGGGAACTCAACGGATCAGAGTGACTACCTATTAAATTGTGGAAATTGGATTGACTCAACCAGCACTGATGAAGTCGCCCAGGTGTTGAGTAGTGAAACCTATCAAACCCGCCCAGTTACTTTCGCGAGTATGGATTACGCCGGCTATTCAGTGCTGGATATTTTTTCACTTAACCAGTTAAAACAAGTTAATTTTTCTCCTAACGCAGAAGATTGGCGTTTGGCAAGAAGAGTTGCTTGCGGTGGTTTGAATTGTACTGATTCTACCGTAACAACGTCTTATGCTTGTGCAACCCCTGAGGGGGTATGTGGTCAATTTCGTGAGGGTGTTTGTGTGGCCGGAACCTGTGTGGTGGGTGAAAACGGAAGTAAGAATATAAAGGAAGTGCTCGGCAATACTTCGGCTCGTCAGGCATGTCGTGCCTACCCCAATAGCGATTCACCAATTCCATTTTTGGGAGATAAAAAATCAGCAGACGTGACAGCGGCAGCGCAATGTGAGCCTGGGCAAGATTGTGATTGTAGTTATACTCAGGTGAAGTTGTCGGCTGGAAAGACTACATATTTGTCCGTAGACAGTGGTGCTACTTCGTTTTATACCTGTAAAGGCGGAGATAGAGAGGGTGAATTTTGTGATCCTAGTAAAGCGAAAATTGATTGTCCTCAGGGTATCGGGTCGGCCACTACTACTTGTGAGCAGGTAACTGGAAAAGTAGAAACCGATCAAGTGTTGGGTTGGCAAGGGTATTGTTTGGAGTACGATCTTTCACGCACCTTGTATGGTGATCAAAGCAAACATCCATGCCTTACCTGGTTCCCGGTTGATAACGCTGCTGGAGCAGTAGATATTTACAATCAATTTCGTGATGCAGGGTATCAGAATCCAGATGGGGTTGGACCGTTCTATTGCACTGCTCAGGAACGCTGGGAATATCGACCAAGGTTTGTGAAGTTTTTGGCGGGGAAGAGAGATTGTCATAGTGGAAATGGTAGCGGTCAAGGAGCCTGGGCTAATACAGCTGATTCTGGACATACACTCAGCACTCTTTACGCTACCGATGCTCCAGTCCCGAATCGAAGAAATTTTAATTTCCTTCCGTCTTCTGGAAGTCAAAAACCTGTTTTGTTTGGGTCTGATTTAGATGACGGTCGTTTTAGAGGTTTCTTTGACTATCTTAAGATAAAAGATGCTGCTGGGATGGTGTGGCAGCAATTTGATCATCAAGATAAGTGTATTGGCCCTAGAGATTCTAGTGATATTGACGGGTCGAGAGTAACATGTCCTCCCGATTATAAAGTAAAACAGCTGGTTTATTTTTGGAGTAATTATGGGCAGAAAGTACAAGGAATAGGAAGTTTGGATCAAATATTTGGAAGTGCGCCAGATGCTAACTTTGTCATTGAATATGTCTGCGAGCCAGAAAAAGG
>CAYTMT010000080.1:0-1121 GCA_964439095.1 uncultured Gammaproteobacteria bacterium
ATCGGCGCAATGATGGTCATATTTGAAGGCTTTAAAGTGGCTGGCTCCGCCGGCAATGGCGAAGTGAAATCACATGCTTACGAACGAATCCTCCAAATAGCAATTGGTTTATGCATCGGTTGGGGATCATTTACCATTCTTTACAACATTAACCCGGATTTAGTCGGTTTTAAAATTTTAAAAATTAAATAAATCGAAGGCGATCCTTTGGAAGAAAGCCTGGGCAAAACTTCATCTGTCACATCTGACGACGATGTCGCGCCTTCCGCCGGCAGCCATACTTCTTCGGTTACCAGCTGTCCTTTTACTCTGGGCTCAACGGTTGGACAATCTTCAAAAATAGAATTCCGTAATAAAATGGGCAGTGTGGTAGTTACCAATAATACTCGAGATAAAGTAGTCCAAATTGCTGACATTGCCGACGCTTGCAATGTCAGCTGGGGATCCTGTGGCAATTTTGCCGGTACTGTTAACGCTCTCGCCGGCATCGGCAATACGAGCTGCATCTCTACCGATGGTAAATGCAACGATGGCACCAAAGGAACCAAAATTTTTGAACTCAACAAAATACAAAGAAAATTTTTAGCTGGCTGGCTCTGCAATGTGGATAGCGACGCCGCAGGCAAACAACGACCTCCCGGAGAATGCGTACAAACCAAAAATGAAGCTGTCAAAAAAGTCCGTGATTATTTTTTAAGCGAAAAACAAGCCGGAAATCTTACGAGCGACTGGCCAGACGGCATAGCCGATAAACTACGCCCCGGCGATCGTATCACTGTTTATAATGGAAATAAAGATTTAATGGGTTCGCACGCCGCCATTTTTGTCGGCTGGGCTGGTAATGGGCAAATGCAGGTTATCCAGGGTGGAGCTGGTGGCAAAGGCGACGAAAATGGCCGAGCACGCAAAGGTACTATTTGCGTCAAAACCTCCTGCGGCGAATCTATGATCCCACTCATTGGCGCTTGGTCCGCTGGCCAATAAACCTATATTTTTACATGAAAAATACTACCCTTTTTGTCTGCGCCAACTGTGATGCTCAAACCACCAAATGGACCGGGCGCTGTTTGGAATGCGGACAATGGGGTACGGTAGTAGAAACCACTCGCAGTGCCGCAACC
>CAYTMT010000080.1:1195-2575 GCA_964439095.1 uncultured Gammaproteobacteria bacterium
ATTCTCGCCACATTACCAAACTCAAAGAATTGGATCGTGTGCTGGGCGGTGGCCTGGTTCCCGGCAGTCTCATACTCCTTGGTGGCGAACCTGGCATCGGCAAATCGACCCTGGCCCTGCAGCTGGCCGGAAGTGTGCCACACACACTCTATATTTCTGCCGAAGAATCAGTCGAACAAATTAAACTCCGCACCGAACGCATGCAACTCTTGGCCCCGACTTTGGAACTCGTGAGCGCCAACCAGCTCGAGGCGATTATAGCTACCATTATTGCCCACAAGCCCGCGCTCACCATTCTTGATTCAATCCAGACCATTGCGAGCGATGACGGTGAATCCGGAAGCGCGGGCCATATCCGCACTGTTGCCGCCCGCCTACTCGAAGTGGCCAAGACCTACAATGTTTCCATCGTTATTATCGGACATGTTACCAAAGAAGGCGCTATTGCCGGCCCCAAAACTCTGGAGCATTTGGTAGACACTGTTATGTATCTCGAAGGTGATCGCCATCATTTTTACCGAATTTTGCGCACCACCAAAAATCGTTTTGGCGCGACCGATGAAATTGGGGTATTTGAAATGCGCGAAAATGGCCTACAAGAAGTGCCCAACCCTTCTGCCAGCTTTCTCTCAGAACGCAGCGAAAACCCACCCGGCAATGTTATTACCTGCCTCATCGAAGGCAGCCGGGCCGTACTTGTAGAAATCCAGGCTTTGGTGAATAAAACCGCGTTTGGCTATCCCACCCGCAAAGCCAGCGGTTTTGATATCAACCGCCTCCATGTGATTATCGCTATTTTACAAAAACGCGCCGGCCTTGCGCTCGGCGATTGCGACGTACTCCTCAACGTGGTCGGTGGTCTTTCTGCTGACGAACCAGCCGCTGATTTGGCCGTGGCTATTGCCATTGCGAGCGCCTATAAAGACCAGCCGCTCGGTGCTGATTTGGCCGTATTCGGCGAAGTTGGTTTGGGTGGCGAAGTGCGCAGTATTTCTCAAACTGAAAAACGCATCAAAGAATGCGAACAGCTTGGTCTCAAACGAATTATCGCACCCAAAAACAGTTCCACCAAAAGAGCCGGCAAAATAAAAATAATTTCCGTAACAAACATTAAAGAAATTATTAAATAGACCTATTCACAAACTACCGCCAACCAACTCAACTCACCCTTTTTTCTTAACAACTAACATCAACAAAACCGTTGTCCCGAACATATGCATAGTGACGCCAACTGGCCACAGCAAGGAGGAGCGGTCCGTCAGATCGGCACTGTTGTTTGAGCGGAGCCAAATTCAGTGCCGAAGCGACGACGAGCTGGTAGCAGTGGCGGAACGGAGAATTCGTTCGGTGGTTTTTTGGTTACTTTTTTGTCCACACAAA
>CAYTMT010000081.1:0-348 GCA_964439095.1 uncultured Gammaproteobacteria bacterium
CGCCCTCCAGCAAGTCCTCAATTCATGCAGTCCTACAGCATGATCTGTTATAACGATGAAATGTGCCCAAATGGCTGGAGCTGCCCAGAATCAGGCAAACGCTGTAAGAAAAACTAATATGAAAACCCATCGCGCAACTTCCACCCTCCTTATCGGATACGCGATGTGTTGTTGTTTCGCATTTTTCCCCGTATCCGCCAAAGCTGCCCCAGCACCAGTAAGCGCAACCCCTGGTATTCCAGCGGGTACGGCCAAAATCGAACAAAAAGCATCTCCCTTTGAGCCTATTTTTCCCGAACTAAATGTTCGCATTCCCGGACTCGCTTTTGGTGACACTTCGCTTGATGC
>CAYTMT010000081.1:358-1016 GCA_964439095.1 uncultured Gammaproteobacteria bacterium
AATACATTGCAGCGGTCTATAAATATCTCGTCGGCATCTCGATTATCGCAGCCGCTGTGATGATTACCTATGGCGGTTTTCTGTACATCACTGGTTCAACAGGATTGAAAGTTTCGGATGGAAAAGAATATATCAAAGATGCTTTAATCGGCTTAGCCTTAGTTTTAGGTGCGAACACCATTCTCTACACGATCACTGGCAAGGGCGACAATCAACTTCAACCCCTCAAAATTACCTTGGTACGCAAAGAACTCTTTTCCTACATGGCCGGGAACAAAGACGCTCCAGGAACCTTGGCCGAAGTTGGCATCCAACCGCGTTCCAGAGCTCCTGAAAATGTCGCCCCAGACAATACTCGCACCTGTGATCCGGGATCAATTGATGAAGATTCAGCCGATGGTAGCGTAGCGGCAGAAAAAGGAAATTGTACCCAAAGCGGAACGCCACAACCAAAACCCGTCGATGCAGACAAGGAATACATTCCTCCACCGTCAACCGCAAAGTTCCCAACAGATTTAACCATTCCAAAAGAATGTCCAGGACGCGATCCATCCGTTAATCTCGGAATGGCCATGCTCGGAAAAACACCGCTCTATCCAAGCGATAGACTTGCATTAAACGATAAAAAAACCGGTACCAAATTAGACGAAAAAGTAAT
>CAYTMT010000081.1:1026-2281 GCA_964439095.1 uncultured Gammaproteobacteria bacterium
AAAAAATCAACATGTTTGTTATGCTCAGGCAGAGCAAAGTTTTATCAATGATTGTAATTTTATTTTGAATGTTTGTCTGAATGTCCTAAATACATTAATGAATAGTGAAGAATACCAGAAATTAAACAACGAAAAAGTAATTAACGAATATCTCGCCGAACAATCTCGAACCGGCGTTCCAGCCGGAACCCTGCTCGGACAAATGCTGACTGAAACCTGGAATAAATGCGTTCTTCTGCGTCTATTCGACAAGTCTATCGCCCAATGTGGTGGCGGTGATGCCGCTAAATATTTTAACTTTGGTGGTATTGGTTGCACCGCAAATCAAGTTCCAGCAAATGTGTGTCCACATGTTGCTTTTGGCAAATACTTTATTATCGGCAAACAAAAAGAATTAGCATCTGTTGGACCAGATGATGATCTTGGACCAAATCCTCGCTGGAACAAATTCATCACCGGTCGTGAATCAGTGTGCACCGAAGCCGCCCGGTCTTCAACCCGCGAAACCTATACCGACTGCGGACCAAAATGCTATCCGCAGCCTTCGCATGCTTCAACACGTATCAATGGCGATGAATATTGGTACCAATCCGTTCAATGCAGTCGTAAATACAATAATGCGCAAGAATTCTTAGCGAGCCATCTTGGATTCGTGCGCTACTGCATGCCCTATAATGACAGCGTCTATAAATTTGCTTACTGCATTGGCGCCAGTACCTATGCCGGTGTAACCGGTGATAAAGGTCCATTAATTGCAGCCATTATCGAACGAAATTGCTTATGTGGCTCACGCGATTCAAGCGGCTGTAAGCGTGATCTGGAATTAGAACAAAAACTCAAAAATGGCGTTATCAAAAAACGCAATCTCTTTGTGGAAGGCCGCACATGTGATAAACGTGATCCAGCCACCAATAAATGTCTCCAATACGGTAAACCGGGCGAAATCGACTATGCAGGCATCATCACCTCGCTTAAAGGCGTAGGTATTGATCCTCGCCAAGCTCCAGGAGACGTCTCTGGCGTCATTTACGCCCAAACCGGACAATAATCAGCATGTCTAAGCCTCAAACCATTTTTACCTGCAGTAAATGCAGTAGCCAATTTCCAAAATGGGCCGGACGCTGCGAAAGCTGCGGCGCTTGGGGCACGGTTTCAGAAGAAACAGAAACCACCGAAACCGAATCAACACGCAAAACATCTGGCACTAAGCCAGGTAAACCAAAGCTTTTTTCTGATAAACAACATGTAACCGCAG
>CAYTMT010000082.1:0-2217 GCA_964439095.1 uncultured Gammaproteobacteria bacterium
TTGGAAAATTTTGTTAATGAGGCTCACAGCATCCTTGCAAAAGGTCAAAAAGAAGACAGCGACATCCGAGATACACTCACGCAATTGGCCGTTACTCGAGCAAGACGAGAAGGGAAAGAATCAATGAAAAAAGAAGAAGATAAAAGAGCGGGCATTGACATAGGCACAAGTAACACTGCAGAAAACGAAAGCGCTGACCCAAAAACAGAGGCCAAAGACACTGTCTATGACGAGGCTATACGAATTCAAAACATTTTAATAGATGCCCTACCAGATAAGGTAGACTCCAAAGAATTAATAGCTCTCAGAAAAGATCTCTACGTTTCGATGCTAACAGAAACAAGTCAGTGGGAACAAAAAATTGAAGAAACACCAAACGAAAAACTGGCAGAAGTTACTGAAGAATTCAAAACAAAATTTGTAAAAACCGTTCTCGAAAATCAAAAGTTACAAGTGGACACATTCATTCGCAAGACTCTTTCTGGAGAGAAAACAGGAGGAGCAAGTGTAGCCAGCAGATTGCTTTCGAATATCGAAGCTGCTGGCATAGATTTTAGCAAAAAAAGGATCACAGCAGAAGATTTCCAAAAAATACTTTGTACTTCTGCCGTAGAAGCAGTGCAATCGACCAAAGAATTAAGAGGTAAAGCTTTGACCGCCAAAAAAGACACGCAACAACATGAATTAGTCTCCCCACCCCTTGACGAAGCTCCTGATACTGAACAATTAGGGACATCAGAACATTTTTCAGGCACAGTAGTTGATGGGTCGTTAGAAAATACTGTGGTTGATAGTCCTCCAGACTTGTCTCAGGATACGGTAGTAACCCCACGAGTCTTAGAAAAAAAAGTTTTACCAAGTCAAAATGAACAGCAGTTCACCGATAACACGACTCCTCATTTTGCCAACCCTTTTGACGCACCTCGTCCAAACAATCTCCCCAAACCACCCACACGTCGCACTAAATAATTTCCCCTATGCGTGCCTATCATGAAATTGTTGAAAAAGTTTTAACCACAGGCGAACAAAAAACAGATCGCACCGGCACCGGCACCATCGCCATTGCTGGTGTCATGTTTGAACATGACATGGCCAATGGCTTTCCGCTCCTCACTTCCAAAAAAACACCATTCAAGCTGGTGGCTTCGGAATTAGAGTTTTTTATCAAAGGTATCACCGACAAAGAATGGCTCAAAACCAGAAACAACCACATTTGGGATGAATGGGCTCACCCCAAAAAAGCACCCTACGGACACGACGAAGCCGCCAAAGCGCGCATGGTTGTCGAACGAGATCTGGGACCCATTTATGGTTTTCAGTGGAGGCACTTTAACGCCGCGTACCAAAATTACGACACCGACTATACTGACCAAGGCATTGACCAGCTGAAACGCTTGGTCGACACGCTCAAAACTAATCCGCACGACCGGCGCATGATCGTATCGGCCTGGAACCCGTCGGCTCTGCCCGACATGGGCCTCCCACCGTGTCACTACGCGTTTCAAGTAACCGTCATTAACGGCCGCCTCAATCTGCTCTGGAACCAACGCTCGGTTGATACCATGCTCGGCCTCCCGTTTAACATTGCCAGCTACGCCATCTTGCTCCACTTGCTCGCCAAAGAAACCGGCCTTAAAGAAGGTAAGCTGGTCGGCTTTTTGGCCGACACTCATATTTATTTAAACCACGTAGAAGGTGCCAAAGAATTACTCACCCGCGACCCCGATAAATATCCGCTTCCCAAAATCGAAACAGTCAACTTTACTTCTATTTTTGATTGGCAATACACCGACAGCGCGATTATTGGTTACGAAAGCTACCCCAAAATTGATTTTACTATCGCGGTATGATTAGCATTCTCGCTGCACTATCCGATAACTCCTGTATCGGCCAGAACAACAAACTCCCCTGGCATATTCCTGAAGATTTGAAACGTTTTAAGGAGCTCACCACTGGCAAAGTGGTGGTGATGGGACGTAAAACGTTTGAGTCGATTTTGGGGTACCTCGGTAAGCCACTTCCCAACCGCACGAACGTGGTAATTACCAATCAAGCAGATTATCCCGTGCCAGCTGGTGTGGAAGTTTTTACATCTCCGGCAGCAGCGCTCACCGCTCACACCGCGGACGAAGTAGTGATTATTGGTGGTGCCCAAATTTACACGCAAACATTACCATTGGCCGACACGCTTTACCTTACCGAAGTGCACCAAACTGT
>CAYTMT010000083.1:0-2216 GCA_964439095.1 uncultured Gammaproteobacteria bacterium
ATAACCTGCGTGATTGGTGCATTAGCCGCCAGATTTGGTATGGGCATCAGATTCCAGTGTGGTATAAAAAAGCAACTAAGCCTGTAAAAATTACTTTTTTAAGACACGGAGAATCGCAAGCAAACGCAGACAAGGTATTAGCAGGGCATTTGGATTCCCCTTTGTCAGATAAAGGAAAACAGGATGTTGTTGTATTAAGTAAAAAAATTGATCCGCAATCGTTTAACGCAGTTTATTCGTCTGATTTGGTACGGGCTTCAGAGACTGCTCAGATTATTTTTGGGGATCATCATAAACAAATTATTTCTGATAAACGTTTGCGAGAGGTTAATCATGGAGATGTGGCCGGCAAACCAGTTGGGGAAATAGACAACTACCTCGTTTTTGGTTTTCCTAACGGGGAAACTTACCAGCAAGTGAGAGATAGGGTCTTACATTTTTTATCAGACGTTATTGATGAGCATGAAGGAGAGTCTGTGGCAATAGTAGCTCATAGTGGTACTTGGAAAGTATTACAGAATATTGTTTATGGTACTGAATTAAATCTGGAACATCTAAAAACTCATACCACTCGCGAGCCGATTGAGTATGAGATTAAGGAGCTGATATTTGCGGGAGTGGATTCGCCAAAAGGTAAAAATTGGGTGCAAGACCCCGACACTCTCGACACCTGGTTTAGCTCTGGACTCTGGACTTTTTCAACATTACTTGATAAAAATTTTGCGCAGTTTAATACTTTGGAAGATTGGGTGGCTGCGAGCGCGGACATGAAAAATTTTCACCCCACGTCGGTACTCGAAACGGGGTATGATATTTTATTTTTCTGGGTGGCGCGCATGATTCTTATGACCACCTACGCGCTCGGCGAGGTGCCGTTCAAAACGGTGTACTTGCACGGCCTGGTGCGCGACGAACAGGGTAGAAAGATGAGTAAAACGCTTGGCAACATCATCAACCCGCTCGACATGATCGAAAAGTATGGCACCGACGCCACGCGCTTGTCGCTCTTAATCGGCTCCACTCCTGGTAACGACGTAAAACTCTCCGAAGAAAAAGTAGCCGGCTTCCGCAACTTCACCAACAAACTGTGGAACATCGCGCGGTTTATGTTGTTGAATATTCCGGAGCCAAAAATGGATTGTGGTATTCCGCAAGCAAAAACCATAAATGATACCTGGATACTCAATCAATTTCACACGACCAATCGTTTGATGCAAGTATTTTTAGACCGTCACGAACTCTCGGGTGCTGGAGAATTGCTACGTTCGTTTACTTGGGATCTGTTGGCAGATTGGTATTTGGAAGTGGCCAAAATCGAAGGTCAAAAAGAAGAGATTTTGAATTACCTTTTGAATAACCTGCTTAAATTGTGGCACCCGTACATGCCGTTTGTAACAGAAACATTGTGGCAGGCCATGTACGGGGCAGATAATTTACTCATGATTCAAAAGTGGCCTACACAAATACAGGAGTCAGCTGATGCGGAGCAAGTTTTTCGTGAAGTGGCATTGCTTCGAGATAGTATTGCGCTTATCCGTTCCGTTCGAGTGGAATATAAAATCGAACCAGCCAAGAAATTGCCTGCCACAATGAGCGCGGGTGGAGATAAGAATTTTTTTGTAGAAAATGCTGAGATTATTAAAACTCTAGCTCGTTTGGAATCGTTGCAAATTGAAAATACAGCGCTTAAGCCCAAAGGTTGGGCGGTAGTTACTGTGGGGCAAGCGGAAATTTTTGTGGATGTTTTGTCTGGTGTTGGTGACACCGAAAAAGAAAAAGCTCGTCTGCAAAAAGAATTGGACGAAGTGTTGCCGTATATCGCCTCGCTCACCCAAAAATTAAGCAACGCCGATTTTGTGGATCATGCGCCGGTGGCAATTGTTGATAAAGAAAAAGCAAAATTAAAAGAAGCCGAGGCCAAAGCGGCCAAAATTAAAGCGCAATTAACTAATCTTGTATGAGTGTAATTACTGACCCAAAAAAAATTGAAGCATTGCTCACTCGTGGCGTCGAGGCCGTGTACCCCAAAAAAGAATTTTTGGAAGCGCGACTCAAAAGCGGGGAACAATTAACGCTGTACGCTGGCTATGACCCCACTGCGCCGACCTTGCATATCGGCCATGGTATTACGCTTCTTAAGTTGCGCCAATTTCAAGAACTTGGGCATAAAGTGATTGTGCTTATCGGTGACTTCACCGGCATGATCGGCGATCCGA
>CAYTMT010000084.1:0-2130 GCA_964439095.1 uncultured Gammaproteobacteria bacterium
CATTACTTGGAGCAATCCCCTTGTCGTCGCCCATAATCATCGTCGCAGTGCGGATGTGGTCGGCCACGATACGCATAGATTTGGTGACCGCGGAACCGCCAGCATAGGTCGCCCCCGAAAGATCTTGGATTTTTTGAATCAACGGCCAGAAAGTATCAATTTGAAATACATCAGCAAAGCCATTCAACACCATGAGCGTGCGCTCGAGCCCCATACCAGTATCTACATTTTGCTGAGCGAGCGGAGTGTAGGCGCCAGATTTATCTTTGTTGTATTGCATGAAGACGTCGTTCCAGATTTCGAGCCAGTTGTCTTCGTCGGTGCCTGGATTACTACCCGCTGGCGGGAATTCACTAGTTTTTCCTTTCCAGAAAAACATTTCCGTGTCCGGGCCACATGGGCCGGTGAGGCCAGCTGGTCCCCACCAATTATTTTTGCGTGGTAAATAAGCGATGCGTTCTTCGGGCATACCAAGCGCCTTCCAATACGAAGCTGCTTCATCATCGCGTGGAATACTATTTTCTTTTTCACCAGCAAACACCGACACAGCCAATTTGCGAACATCCAAACCGAGATACTCTTTGGACGTCAAAAATTCAAAGCTCCATTCAATCGCCTCTTTTTTGAAATAATCACCGAGCGACCAGTTGCCCATCATTTCAAAAAAAGTATCGTGTCGTTCATCACCCACTTCATCAATATCTTGGGTGCGGATACATTTTTGAATATTAGCCAAGCGTGTACCAGCGGGGTGTTTCTCGCCCATGAGATATGGGACAAGCGGATGCATACCAGCCGTGGTGAAAAGCACCGTTGGATCATTGTCCGGCACCAAAGAAGCCGATGGAATAATCGCATGGGCTTTTGATTTAAAAAAGTCTAGATATTTTTTACGAAGTTCTTTGGAAGTAATCATACCGATAAAGTAGGTAAAACAATTTCGTTATACGCTTCAGTCGCTCGCTCCTCGCTCACTCCAAATTTTCCAAGCTGTTTAATAACTTTAGGAAGCTTAGCGTAGTTGCCAGCGAAATTAGAAATCTGTGGATCAAGACCAGCGTGAGCATATAATTTTCGCCACACTGCCACCCGATTCATAAACTTAGTAACCGAACCGTTGGTACATTTCCAAACTTCACCATTTAGTTTGAAACGCCAATAGAGCCAGAGCTGAAAAAAGTGCAGGACGTCTTGCCATTCTTCACGCATACCTTTCACATTGCCGTGAACAACTTCCACAGCCAACTCTTTGACCTCTTGCCACACCTCACGAAACGGCACGCGCTCGCCCGAGGTATATGAGGTAATGTATTCGCTAATACGCATAGATTTAGACAACTCCCCCACCTAAACAATCCTTATCCTTATATATAACAGCAAATTGACCAGGGGTAACGGCTCGCTGTGGGTGGGCAAAAACCAGCACTATTTGACCGTCTTTCTCCATAACTACCGCCTTTTGAAGCTCTTGGCGGTGGCGCAATCGCACTTCAGATTGTAGCGGAAGTTTCGGCGACTGTCCACTGATCCAATTAACCTCACTCAAAGGCACTTCTTTCTTGTAAAGAAGCGCGTCATCTTCATAGCCCACCACCAATTCATTCTTGGCAGTATTTTTGGCGACCACAAAAAGCGGTCGGCTCTCCCCTTTTTTGGCATGTCCATCAACACCCAAGTGACGTTGGCCAATGGTATAAAACGGCAAGCCGTCGTGTGCGCCCATCACTTCACCCGAAGATAATACTACTTGGCCGGTTTTACGTTTAATTTTTGTTTCTAAAAAAGCTTTCATCGGCACCTCGCCCACAAAACAAATTCCCATGCTTTCTTCTTTATCGGCCGTTGGCAGGTTGAATTTTTTGGCGAGCGCCCGCACTTCCGGCTTGGTATAGCCTCCGAGCGGAAACAAGGTGTGTTTCAATTGATCTTGCGTAAGCTGATGTAAGAAATATGTCTGATCTTTGTTGTCATCTTTGGCGCGAAGCAGTCGCCACCCGCGAGTATCTTTTTTCACTGAAGCATAATGACCGGTGGCGATAGCATCAAAACCAAGCGCCTTGGCGCGATCGAGCCACGAACCAAACTTCACAAATTTATTACAAAGCACATCTGGATTTGGCGTGCGCCCCG
>CAYTMT010000085.1:0-2107 GCA_964439095.1 uncultured Gammaproteobacteria bacterium
AACTCTCCAAAGAATTATCCAAGCACGGCACCACCAAAACCCTGTATTTATTGGACGAACCAACCACAGGGTTGCATTACGATGATGTTCGCAAACTCATCCATGTGCTCCAGCGCCTCACTGGCCAGGGCAATACGGTGATGGTAATTGAACACAATCTCGATGTTATCAAATGCGCTGATTGGCTCATTGACCTTGGACCAGAAGGCGGGGACAAGGGCGGCACCCTCGTCGCTACCGGCACGCCCGAAGAGGTCTCGCGCAAGGCCGGCAGTGCGACCGGGCAGTATTTAAAGCGATTATTATAACAATATGTTTGAGTCAATTCTCGGTGCAATCACAGGTGCGGTAGCATTTTTAGTTTTTGTTTTGGTAGTAATGACTCCAATTATTTTAATTAATAGTTGGCGAAGTAAAAAGCCGTTTAAAGTCGCGGTTAAAAAAGGCTACGAAGCCGTTATTCGTTGGTGGAAGAGTGTTGTCTAGATGAGACAAAGTACTGATTAATTTATATTTAGTGCATTAAAATTTATAATCCATTTTATGAATAAGATTTCAGCATTGATCGCGGTTGCCGTTATTTTACTGGTTCTGAGCTTCATCCCATTTTTTACTAAATCACTCATGCTCGGTGGTGAAATCAAAATCAACTTTTGGCAGAAGTATTTTATGAAGATTGATTAAGTTCAGTCTAAAGCTGCTTGCAATCTGGTACGAAGCTCTACTAAGAAGCGACCCTTCTGGTTGGTGTCTGTGGTAGTTTGTCCGCTGGGCAGATGGTACACGTATTCCGGATTAATCGGCGCGCGTTCTACGCATTCAATAACTTGGTTCCCGGTTAGGATTTTAGTTAGCTTCAAACCGGTATCAGGATCTTTGACATTGAAGGAAAATCTGTCAGTTCCGTGTATGGCCTGGTTAACATACCAGACAAGCATAAACCACGAGTTGCATTGTTCCAAGAGTACCTCACCGCGATTCGCCTCACTGGCTTGTTGCCAGCTGAGTTTCTCTTTTTGAATTTCAGGTAAAACTGTAGCCAAAGTACTGTAATCACCCAATTGTGGCAAATTTAATGTGGCAATATCCGCGGGTTCGTAACCGTTTTGTCGTAAAACCCCAAAATTTTCTAGAGCATCAGCGCCCATGTTACGAATTTCAAACAGAATACTCTGAGTTAAAGTGGCGCCTTTCACAGGGCGACGTACTTTTAGGCTGGGATTAAGATAAATGGTTCGTTCTGGAGCCACTACCGTGGAAAGGCGACGCAATAATTCTAATGTACTGTGGGTATTTCGAAGCTTGTGGCCGATTTTTTCAATCTCTTCTTGCTCCTCGGCGCGCGTGGCCCAATCAGCTTTGTGGAGCATTTTTTTGATTGGTTGTTCAACTTGGTCTTCGATCAAAGGTTGGTATAGTGGTTCTTTTCCGTATATTTGTAGAACATATCTAAAAGCTGGATTCGGTGCGCCCAGTTCGCTGCTGCCACCTTTTGTCGCCACTTCAACAAGACGTTCAAAAATCATTTCGGTAGTATGTTCAATTAGGCCGGGTAACTCTGGAAACAATTCTACGTTTACATTTTGTTCTGCCTGCCACAATGCCTCAAAAGAGGTGATCAGGGCACGAGTGGTTTTCGTAATTGATCGTTCTTCTATTTCTAGCGCAACCAGGTCTTCACGTAGCGCGCCTTCAATATTTTCGAGTGCTTCTGTAAATTCCGATTGTACCGCACCGTCAATTCGGCCACTTTGCGTGTATAACTCTTTGGCTATGATTTCGATTTCCGCCAGAGAAGTGGGGATTTGCTGCCATTCAAATGGAGGTTTAACTTCCGGAACTAGTGGTGAGGCTTCGCCTGATTTAACAAGGCGGAGGTATGAGGGGATTTCGCGAGGCATATGAAAGTATTACGAATATGATACTGCAAAATCTTAGTTTTGAAAACAAAAAACTCTGGCCGCACATGCTGCGAACAGAGTTTCCTGGCCTTTGTTTACGGAAAAGGCCATAACCGATTGAGGCGTTACGCGCGGCGACGCCACGACGGAACCGGGATGAACCGGCTCGCCCTGGCGGAGGGGCGCTGCGTGTGGACGCGGGTGAT
>CAYTMT010000086.1:0-2090 GCA_964439095.1 uncultured Gammaproteobacteria bacterium
AATAATTTGGCAACGAATTCCAACAATCCTGCACTATTTTCCCAAAATCATTCAACACCATTTCACCATCCACCACCTCCCCAAACAAACATTCCCTGTTTTTAACACATATCGTAATAAAATAAAAACCCGGCACGGAATAATCCGCCCCAGGTAAACGAATGGATCTGCGGTGATGATTGTTAAAATCCCCCTCCATAAAATGTATCTTAATATAATTCTACCATACGCGTGCCTATTGAACCAACAATTGGCTCGAATGTCTCTATTGTAGGGGCAGAAAATTTTCTGCCCCTACAACTGTACGCCAATTACACACCCGTGTTATACTAATACCCTATGCTTTCTACCCCGGCCGCGAACACAAAGGCATGCGATCTGACGGATTTGCATTTAAAAATCCGGAGAACAAACCGGCAGCAATAAAAGGGATAATTAAAATTATATAAATAAAATATGCCCCACATCAACCCCTACATCAACTTCAACGGCAACGCCGAAGAAGCCTTCAACTTTTACAAATCCGTCTTTGGCGGTGAATTTACCAAAATTATCCGCTTCAAAGATATGGCCGGCCCAGAGTTCCAAGTACCACCCGCCGAGGCCGAGAAGCTCATGCACATTGAACTGCCTATTGGCCACAGCACACTGATAGCCAATGATGTACCGGAATTTATGGGACGCGTGAATGAAAATGAAAACCGATCAAAAATAGCGGTAACTGCCGACAGCCGCGAGGAAGCCGAAAAAATCTGCAATGGTCTTTCTGTTGGAGGAGTGGTGGAAATGCCGATGGGTGATAGCCCGTGGGGCAGTTATTTTGGCATGTTCCGCGACAAATATGGTATTGAGTGGACAGTGGAATTTGCTGCAAAAAATTAAATGATAAAAAACAAAAAACCGACCACAACGGTCGGTTTTTATTTTGCTTTTGATAGTCATGCACGCCGCCTTACTCCGCATGCACTACTAAATCTTTAATTACCGTACGTCCTTGGTTGTCCGTCATGACAGCATGGAGTATATATCCGCCCACCCCAGGATAATGTTGCCACGTAAATGACAACAATTGTCCGTTAAGCAACTGGTCGTTGTCGTGCGAAAAAGTATAAATTAATTTATTATCATTGGGAGATTGCAAATACACTTCGATTTGTTTAGTCTGATCCCATCGAGACGGAGTAATATATAATGGATAGCCGAAGTCATTTTTCGTCAGGCTCAAAGGCGAACTGTGGTGCCATTCAAAACTGGCCGGATCTTCTTCTGCTTGTAGCACAAACTGCACTTCCGACAAACCTTTATTAGCCAGATCATCTTCGGCCACGGCTTTGAGTGTGTGTGTGCCGTTTTTTATTTGTCCCGCATGATAGGTAGCGGCAAAGGGATACGAATCTGAACTCGCAACTTCTTGACCATCGATATAATAACGCACCCGCACCACACCACGCGGTGCGCCCGCTTTGACCATAAAGGTAAAATCACGCGAATTAAGTACTTCGCCGGGGTTTGGTGATTGAATTTCAACAGTTGGCAAAAAGGCAAACGATTCAGCCGTATCGTATTCCGTCGGCGGCTCTTCGAGCGTAACTGTTTTACCCGCAGCAAGCTGTTTATTTACCCAGCTACGCAGACCTTCTTCCCACCTTTCATATTGCGGATCGTCGGCGGGATTAGCAGGAGCGTCTCCGCGAGGATTGTCCTTTTGGACATAGTGTAAAATATCGTGCGGTGGCACGTACGTACGCTCTTCGATAACCTCAGGCGGCGTGGAAGAAGTCGCGATTTTTCCCGTTACCTTATCAATAAGTAATTTGATACCGCCGTCGCTACCGCGCAATACTGGTTTGGTAGCATCGTTTGATGGTGGTTTTGGAAAAGATTCCGGTTTGGTACCTTTAACCGCTTCACGCATAAATTGATTCCAGATTTTACCGGCCAGTGTATTACCACCAAAATTCATCGATTTTGGAAGCGGCGTATTACCCACCCACACACCAGCGGCAATCGACGGTGTGTAGCCCATTGTCCAGGCATCTTTGGTATTTTGAGTCGTACCAGTTTTTGCTGCCACAGGTCGCTCGGGCAAC
>CAYTMT010000087.1:0-2029 GCA_964439095.1 uncultured Gammaproteobacteria bacterium
CGATCACTGTGTTCTTTTCGTCAGTAGTGACGAAATCGTGACCGTAGATTGCTTTACGCAAGATTAGAGCGTTTTGTTGCAGTTCGCGTGGATGCGTGGGCATCATCCAGAAACAGTGTGGTGCGCGGGGTAAGATGAACAGATCGCCACTGGGACGAGAATAAGAATCTCTCCTAATGTACTCAGCTTTGAAGACCTTGTCTCCTGCGCAGATCACATAGGAAATTTTTCCTTTCCATCCCTTGTGCGCAGCGATGCGCAGACTAAGCCCGCGTTCGAAGAGGCGGTGTGCATAGAAAACGATCGGCGACTCTTTGACTTGAGTCGCGACCAGTTTTTCTACTTCTTGTTCAGTCAAATCTCCACCGCTGAAGGCTTTCGGGCCAATTTCGTATCCATTCCAGAAGCGAATGAGACCAGTGAGACTGGGTAACACACCTTTGAAACCGTGTGAATTCCAGAAGCTCAAATTGAACAAGAAGCCGCGCCGCGCCGTGGGTGCCGGGGCAATGGCTACACACTTTACGATTGTGTTCATGAACTTTCGGACCAGATGAAAGGCCATGGTGCAGCCAAATGAATGGCCGATTACCAGGTATTCAACTTTGGTCTTTTGGTTCTTCCTGTCCTGATTTAGTAGGTCAGCCATCATGGTGGCTACCTCCCGCTTTTGCCACTTAATCGGTGCCCAACCAATAGGCCAGAGCCACCAGGCATGGTTTTCCTGGTATCGTCGGCGAAAACCGAGTACACGGTCTTGCTGTCGTACACAGTTTTTGACGAACCAGTCCCAACTTTCTACAGGCAGTGCATATCCTGCCAACAGGATGATGGTCTTGCCGCCTGGTTTTCCTGTCTGTAGTTCGACAATCTCTCTTCTTCCGATTGGGAAGAAATGGATCATGAACCAAAACAGGACAGCGAAGCAGGCAATGAATTGGAAACAGACTTGAATCGTGGTCATTTTGAATTCCTCATCTGATTGGCCGCAAAATTGCGGACCGCTCAGTGTAGCCATTTTTTTGAATTTTGTCAATACAAACCACAGTTTTTATGCTGTGGCACCTTGTTAACCAGATCAAACAACAATTGTTGAAGTAATTATTGCTTCAGTTTGGCCCCTCCTTTTTTGGGCCGATTATTCGTTTTTGGCTCGTGTCCAAAACCGGGTCAGTTCAGCCGCGTACTCGCGGTCCCATTCATCAGTCTTGAGACATCCCCAACAGTAGTTGAGAACAGGACAAATGGGTCCAACATATGCTGGTAAACCGGCTGCGACCCGTTCGGACGGGTCAACTGGTTTGTGACAACGTGGACATTTTCCTAGGACACTATCGTGACCAGGATCATTACACACGAAACACCGCATGAGACTTCCTCCAATTTTTAAACCCTATGTGTTTTATGTAAAAAAGTCAAGATAAATGATATACTAGCTGCAGCTATGCCTGTCAAAAAAATTAAAAATAAATCTACATCGCGCGCCAAAAGCAAAGCGTATATTGTGGCTGTGGACATGGGTTACGGACACCAACGCGCAGTGTATCCTCTTAGACATTTGGCTGCACCACTACCAACTGATAAAAATCAAGAAAAAAAAGTAATCAATGCGAATAATTATTTAGGAATTCCCAAAAAAGATCGAGCTAGGTGGACTGGTAGTCAAAAATTATATGAGTTTATTTCTAGGTTTACCGGTATTCCTTTGATGGGTAAATTTTTGTTTGCAGCAATGGATTATTTTCAACGTATTGAACCGTTTTATCCCAAGCGTGATGAGTCGCGGCCAACCATACAACTTCGTTCAATTTACGCGGGTATTGCACGTGGTTGGGGAAAACATTTAATTGATACGTTAAATAAAAAACCATTGCCGTTAATTACTTCATTTTTTATCCCCGCGTATTTTGCTGAAGAGCATGGGTACAAAGGAGAGATTTATTTACGTTGCTGCGATGCCGATGTAAGCCGGGCTTGGGCACCTCTCAAAGCTGGACGTAGTCGAATACAATATCTTGTGCCAAGCGAG
>CAYTMT010000088.1:0-1935 GCA_964439095.1 uncultured Gammaproteobacteria bacterium
CTATTTCAACCTCTTGGCGCCAGCTTCTTGATTTTTTTGCCAGGACGTGTTATTATTAGTTTGACCTAGGGGGAAAGTTGTAGTTTCGGATGATTAGCTCAGCTGGTTAGAGCGTCGCATTCACATTGCGAAGGCCACAGGTTCGAATCCTGTATCATCCACCAATTCATACTTCTTACAAAAATATGCCCAAAGATTTAACCAAAGAAGACGCCATCGTTGGGAAAATCGTCTACCAGTGGGTAGTAAAAGAATTTGAGAAATACGATCGCAATAAGCGTTGGTATTTTATGACCGGTATGGCCGGTTTGATATTGTTTGTCTATGCCGTAATCAGTGGTAATTATTTGTTTGCTTTGATTGTGGTTTTGTTTGCCATAATTATGTATTTACAAGATATGCTGGAGCCGGCGGAAGTGCCGTTTGCCATTACCACTACGGGCATTATTTTGGGGAAAAAGTTTTATCGTTACAGTGAATTAAAGAATTTTTGGATGATTTACACTCCGCCTCAGGTGAAGAATTTATATTTTGGGTTGGACAATGTTTTTAAGCATCGTTTGCAAGTGCCACTTATGGATTATGACCCGCGGCCCATTCGGGATTATTTGCGCGGTTATCTTACCGAGGATTTGGAGCAAGAAGAAGAGCCGCTAAGCGATCGGTTTGCCCGTTTGTTTCGGATTTAGGCCAACACTTGCAAAAATTTCGCTTTTGTGCTACAATTTATCCCGCACAACCAGTGCGGGAAAATTATTAAAATTTCACCAGTACCCATCGTTCAATGGATAGGACACTGGCCTGCGAAGCCGGAAATTTAGGTTCGACTCCTAATGGGTACACAAATACAAACAGACACACCAATGTGTGTCTGTTTGTATTTCGGTTGCCGAAAGGAGTCGAACGCCGGAGCCTTGCGCGAGGAGCTTGTGGGCGATGAGCGCGGCGAGGCGGTGGCTAGCCCCGAAGGGGTCACTTTGGGAACCGAGCGAGCGGAAGCGAGCGAGAGGCGAGGCCGACTCCTAATGGGTACACAAAACAAATACCCCTCCTTTAAGGAGTATTTGTTTTGGTTTTGGTTATTTGTATTTTGGTGAGGCTGTGATAATAATCTTGCCGGTTTGTCAATACTCGACGGAATTTTTTGAGCCGTATATAATACCGTAGTATGAATTTGCAAACTTCCATCGCCCAATTAAATCGCGTTGGTAAGTCCACCGCTAAACGTTTAGAGCGACTGGGTATTAAAACCGCGGGCGATTTGTTGTATTGGTTTCCTTTCCGCTATGAAGATTATCGGCGAGTGGTGGCAGTGAAAGATTTGCACCCGGGCGAGCTTGTCACTGTGCGCGTTAAAGTGGAGCTACTAGCCAATAAACGCAGCTGGAAAAAGCGTAAAATGATTACCGAGGCCTTGGTATCGGATGTGAGTGGTAGTGTGCGGGTGGTGTGGTTTAACCAACCTTATATCGTTAAGACCTTAAAACCTGGCGATGATGTTTTTTTGTCCGGCAAAGTGAGTACGGATATGCTCGGGCCCCAGCTCGTCAGCCCCACCTATGAAAAAGCGAAAACTGCTACCACCCACACTGCGCGTTTGGTGCCAATTTATTCCACCACTGCCGGGCTTACTCAAAAACAAATTCGTTTTTTGATTAATCAAATCATGAACTCGGAAATTTCTTTGCCGGAATGGTTGCCGGAGGAAATTCTGGAGCAGGCTGATTTGGTTCCAATTACTGACGCTATTCGCGGTATTCATTTTCCAACTGATGCAACTGATTTAAAAAAGAGTATTGAGCGCTTGAAATTTGATGAATTATTTTTGATGCAAATAAAAGTGGAATTAGCGCGTCGTATGAGGCATCAAGAAAAATCGCCTGTAATAGAATTTAGAGAAAAAGAAATAAAAGAATTGGTAGCAGCCTTGCCTTT
>CAYTMT010000089.1:0-1899 GCA_964439095.1 uncultured Gammaproteobacteria bacterium
CGGGGCCCATGAAGTACGCCCTGGATTTGCAGGGCGAGGCCATGTACTTCCCGGACGACTTGGTCTATGGGAGCTGGAGAAGTGGTGAAGAAGGAATCATCTCCGTCGAGCGGAGTTGTCTCGACATGATCCCCGTTCCCAGCCAGTACCCGGGTGGGGTCAGTGTCCGACCAGGATCGTTCCTGGTCAGGCGGGTGAACGACCCACAACTGTACGTCGTGCTGCCAGGTAACACTGTGGCACCGATCTCGGCGCAGATTGCAGACGTGCTCTACGTGCCGGCAAACGCCAATGGGGTCTACGATGAGCCCGTGATCGTTCCTGACCAGCTCTGGCCCAACTTGATCAGTCGGGCACCTGAGATCTGGGAGGTCCGCGTCCACCCAGGCATGCTCTTCATGATCCCCGGCAACGCCAGCACCTTCTATGCAGATTCAGACGGAACCGTTCGGGTGGTGACTAGCGTAGGATTTGCTGCCAACCACTTCCAACGGAGGTTCGTGCGACTGGTGCCATTGTCAGCCATCTCAGGCATGCAGTCGGGGAGCGCGATTGACAGGCGTGTCCTGGGCATCGACGACCCGACCCAGGGCGGCTGATCACCGTCACAAGCTACAGACCTGAGCGGTTCGGATGCAACACGCGGACCGACCACCGACTCAGGAAAACTACATCTGAGCCGCTCACGTAATGTAATAATTAATTTGTTATATTGCGTGAGCTCGGATGTATAGAAAACAAAATTTAAAAAAGCCTTTCTTAATTGAAAGGCTTTTTTAGTTGGGAAAATTGAAAAATACAACTCTTGCATCTTTTAAAACTGATTTGTTTCCCACGACCCCGTTTTAAAACAAACGTTTGGGCCTACTTCCATATTACAGCCTTTAGTGTAAGGCAATGATGGTTGGTATCGGAACTTATTTTCTCCTAACCATTCGAACTCTTCGGTCCTGCCAATATTTTTAGCTTTTTTCGTTTCTAGATCAACCAGTATGGTGTGGTTATAGAACCATTCGCCCCCGATAATATCATACGTTTTCAATTGTAGGTATCTATTATTGGGGGATAGGAGAGCTCTTTCTACGTATAGATAAGGCAAAGTGGTAGAAAATGTAATAGTAGGATCGTCTATATCAAATGTTAATGATTTAGGCACTTCGTTTGAGGATATTATCTTGGTTACTTTTTTATTTTTAAGGTCATACATATATAAGACGGTCTCTGTTTTTTCTGATGGAGCACTAGTAGAGTGCCGTTCTTGGGTAACCAAAGTGAAGAATAAGATATTCTGTTTTTCCATCAGTTGGTAACTCGCTATTTCATATTCACTCGCGTTAATTTTTTCTTGAGCGTCTATTACTAGTTTTAACGATGGATCTTGAACACTGTTGTTGGCGGCGTCCTTTAAATTTTGTGTACTACTAGTATTTGTTGGTGTAGGAGCAGAAGAGGCTAACTGGTTTTTCTCTGGTTGAGAATGTTGTTGGGGTTTGCATCCAGCGCCCACAATAATTAAAGAGAGGGTGAGTAAAAGTATTTTTTTCATATTTTTTTACCATTAACTAAAAACGTTTAGAAGAGTTTTATTGGCTCTGGGGGCTGGGATCGAACCAGCGAAATCCACGTTAACAGCGTGGCGTTGTACCACTCAACTACCCCAGAAAGTATTTAAAAAGCCCGCTTGTGGCGGGCATAGTTTATTATACAAAACTACACCTGCGGTCAGCAATTATTATTGTTATTGTTTAAATTGTTGTTGGCTTTTTTCATAAGAGTTATCATAAATCTTTTACAAACTCCTGTCAATGCGTGTTATAATTACTTTGTAACATTTTGCCGACATCCGTATTATCCTTATATATATAAATATATATACTCACTCGTTCGGAAAGAATTAAA
>CAYTMT010000090.1:0-1729 GCA_964439095.1 uncultured Gammaproteobacteria bacterium
AGGTTTATGCGTAAACTGCGAGTCTGTTGCATAGCGCCTTTGCTAGGTCTGATAAATACAAAACCGTTGTTATAAAAATTATTTACTGAGTCGTCAGAAAAATCTGCAATGGTTTGTTCTTGAAAGTGGAGATAATGTTTACTTGGCATAACACATAAAATTGCTGGTGCAAGGCATGTCAGGAGCACAACGTACTTCTAACACGGTACACCAACTGTCTTTAGCACAAGCATCTTGGTCTGTATGGGCGACGCAGTGTTGAGTAATTTCAGCAGGTGTTAAAAACTTTTTTTCAATATTTTTTTTGTTAAAAATTAGAGTAATAATTACCAGACTTAGGACGATCAGCGTGATTATAATGTAAGATTTTTTCATACCAGACTCTAAAACTCATGTATTTTAATAAAGAGAAATCCATAATCCTAAAAAGACTACAGCCGCATGCATAATCCAAAAGCGCATGACGGTTTTTTCTTCGCTCCAGCCAATCAGTTCGAAATGGTGGTGGAGTGGCGCCATTTTAAAAATACGTTTACCTAGAACGTAGCGCCCGAAGAGCTGAATGAGTACGCTCGCCACTTCGATATAAAAAATAAAGGCAAAAAACGGCAAAAAAAGCATTTTATTAATTACTATGGTATTAATAGCGAGAAGCGCGCCCAGGCCCAGCGAACCGACATCACCCATCTGGAAACGGGCTGGTTTGATATTGAAATAGGTGTATGTGATAAGCGAACCAACTATCATGGCATTAAGAATAGTAATGGTAGTATAGCCACTCAGCCAACTTAATAGGGTGAGGGTTGAGAAGGTAACGATAAGCGATCCGCCAGCCAGACCATCCATGCCATCAGCCACGTTCACGGCGTTGGCCGTCAGCATCACAAAAAAAATGATAAGCGGAATAATCCACCACCCGAGGCTTACAAAGCCATGAAATGGAATATGTACTTCCCGCCAACTTTCGCCGAGTTTGGTATACACCCACCAAGCGGTGATGGCCCCAGCGGTAAATTGGAGTAGGAGTTTTTCATGGACATGAATCCCTTTGCCGGGGTGAGAGCCCAACCAGAGCGAAGCGCGTTTAAATACAGTCCAAGGGAAGGTAATAATAAGCCACAAGCGTATTTTGATACTTTTGTGGATTTTGATGAGGCGGATGGTGTGGCTGAGAGTGCGACTTTTGCGCTCTTTGCCCCAGATATTCAAAAGATCATCTACTCCACCGAGCGTAGCGGCCAGCATCATAACGCCAATCGGCATCCAGGTAAAACGTCGTTCCCAATTAAAAAGAATGGTGAGTATAGCTACGGTTAAGATAACCAAGAGTCCGCCCATAATTGGGGTGCCTTCTTTGCTAGATCGGTCTGCCATGTTAAGGGTGGAATCGTATGGATTACGCCGAACAATCTGGTATTTATACAGAAATTTGGTAAGAAATGGTGCCCACAGAAATGCGGTAACGCAGGAAATAAGACCGTACATGATGGCCGTGCGCAAATGTTCCAGCATTTCAAAAGGGATAAGCATATTTATGTAAGAAAATGTAAATGGCGCAGTTCGCTGGCGCGAGCATTGGTAATATACACGAAAGTCGAATTATCAATATTGTTTTTTTCTTTTTCAGTCCATTTTTGTTGAATGAGTGGTTGAGAAATATCGGTAATGTGGATCTGTCCGGTGCGTGCGCCATGCTCTTCGCCATCAGCCGGCAAGCGAATGGAGTGGA
>CAYTMT010000091.1:0-1721 GCA_964439095.1 uncultured Gammaproteobacteria bacterium
AACCGCTATTTAAAACAAAAACATTCGCTGCCTGGATATACGACAAACCTTGCACCCGAGGCACATTTCCCAAAAATTCCACAGTTTCCCCAGCTTGAGCCTGAGTCACCAACGATTGTAGGGCCGATTTTTCCGGACCATCACCCACAATCTTCAGCTTTACATGCGGCATGGTCTTTTTGAGTTCGAGGACTGCCATAATCAAAGCTCGCACTCCTTTCCAGGGGGTTAAACGCGCCACCGTTACTATCCATTGCTCCAACGGGTGGTGTATGATTGGTACATCACTTGGCAGTTCTACCGCATTATACACTACATACACCTTGTTCTCCGACGCTCCCCACCCCACTACTATGTTCTTCAAATAATTTGAAGGTGTGATTACTGCATCAGCCGTTTGCACCACTTGTCTCTCAATCTTTTGCAACCAACTGATTTTGCCCGCATATTTTTTTTGTTGAAAATCATCGATCGCTTGCTCCCAGGCATAATCCCCCACCACTTTGACAATCAATTTGTTGTGACGCAAATAACGCGCTACCACATAGGCGGGAAAACCGGCATTCACCGGCCCCATAGCATACATTACATCCTTATTTTTAGCATGTTTAAACAGTAGCCACAAATAATGATTATAGCGTAGTATTTTATTTTTAAACTTGACCGAAAACAGATTTATACGCTTATCTAAAACGTTTTTATCAGAATTTGGATTAAGGGAAACAACGGTGACTGTGTCCCCGCGCTCTACCAGCTCATGCGCGAGTGTTACTACATATGTCGCCGGACCCCCCGATTCCGGAGGAAAAATATCCGCTGCCAGTAAAATATTCATAATTATTATAAAACTTCCCGCATCTGCGCGGCCACTCTTTCCCAACTATAATGCTCTTTTACCCTCGTCATAGCCCGCACCACCAAACGCTTCGTTAATTTTTCATCTGTTAAAATAGTTTGAATTTTGGCAGCCACGTCTTGCGGATTGCCTGTCTGTACAAATAGCCCTGTTTCCCCATCGGTCAAAAAATCCGGAATGCCACCCACGCGCGTAGCTACTACCGGCAAGCCAGCGGCCATGGCTTCAAGAAAAGCATTCCCCAACCCCTCAGATAGACTCGGCCGGCAAAAAACATCGCTCCCCCACAGCAATTCTGGCAGCTCCTGGTGACCCACTTGGCCTAAAAATAAGACTCGTTGTTCCAAATAATTTTTTTTACCATATTTTTGAGTTTTACCTCGAGTTCACCCACTCCGGCAATAACCAGATAAACCGTGCTCGGTAAAAACATTAAGGCTTCAACAATATCTTTTACCCCGTTTTTCTTCACCAGCCGCGAGGCTGTAATAATAATTTTAGCATTGTCCGGCAAATGGTGCTGAGCACGTAAATGCTGTTGGTATTCAACCCGCCGCCGTTCGTCAGCGAGGACAAATCGAGCCATATCCACCCCGTTAGGAATCACTGCGGCAATTTTGCCAGCAAAACCCATTTCTTTGCCCCAGTCGAGCAAATAATGACTAATCGGCTGCAAGGCCGTGGCAGCACTAAAAATTTGTTTAAAATAAAGCCAACACCACCAGACTCTACTATAAATATGCGCTTTGGTATCTCCTTCCTGGAGAGTAAGTAAATATTCTACCCGGCTCAAACGTTTAAAGTTTAAAGCTGTAAAACCATTGTAACTGGCCATAATTGCCCAGGCTTTCGCAAACGGCGCCTG
>CAYTMT010000092.1:0-1712 GCA_964439095.1 uncultured Gammaproteobacteria bacterium
CTGCTTTTCTCATACGTGTTGATCCACGAACTTCACCACCACTCGATGACTGACGACGTTGCGCCAAATCTGCAAGCGAAAACCGGATAATCGCTCCAGTTTCTCCTTCTTCCATTTCACCAACTTCTTGCGGCTGACCGTCCATACCGGATCCAACTTTTTTGCCCAAATCACCCAAGGTCATCTTGGCGGCATTTCTCCCGTTAATAGGGATATACGTTAAAATTCCACTCATGTCAGCGGTAGTTACATGCCCACCCAACTCACGATGCCCGTCAACTTTAAAACGCCATTCTTCAATAAGCTGGAGCGGTATCTGCATGCTGAGTAAGTACGCCTTGTAATTTGCCACATCAATTCCCTTTAGATCATCACGAGGATTTTGTTCCCTATCCAAAAGATTAATTTCTTGTTTTTTTAAGGCATATTGTTTGTCGCCAAATTCATCCACTGTAACTGCGCCCTCATTTTCTCCCTCTGCTCGAGACAGTACTGATACTTTGAGCTTCTCTTCGTTTCCGGCAAAAAAATTATAGGCCAAATAATCCAAAGGCAATTTATAGGTGCCCAATTCTCGATTGGCTTTTTCCACGTCTACAAAATGAGCAAAATCAGCCAAAGAAGCGCGAAATTTTTCTGGTTTGGCATTTGGGTCTTCTGGATTTTTTACTGTTACCACCTGTCCATATTGTTTATTTTCTCCTTCTCCATTCGCAACAGTTTCATAAATATGAGAAGGTATATCGGCTGGACTCAATGGCGTGGTAATATGTAAATCATCAGCACACCTACTAATACCGTCCATAATTTTTGACAATCGCCAATGGGTTACAGTGTGTTTGGTATTAAAATTAAAAGTAGCATACACGATTGAAATATTCATGCGGCTATAGTCTGCTGTATCATTCATGAAATCCCTTTTTAACCTGTTCGGAAGCCATTCCGGAACATCTTTAGCTTCAAGTGTAGAATCCAAAAAAGATTCCACACTATACTTTACCCAGTTCCCCTCGTCGTGATGGCCGTGCCCATGATCACTGCCATATTTTTCGTGTTCCTCATGTCCTTTTTGATCGTTTTTGTGCCCTTCAACATGCCCCTCAACTTTTTTCTCTCCCTCTTTTTCTCCCTCCCCGTGTGGAATGTGCTCTTTTGCTTGTTCTGACATATGAGAATTATTTAAATAACCCAATAAAATCATTGCGAATGGTAGAATCGGAGGATTGAGCGGCTGTCTTTAACATGTTAACAACCTTCTCAGGACTCATACCTTGCCAGTGTGGAGCACCCCGATCAATTCTGCCTCCACTGGTAATTAAACCTTCAATCTCTCTAATTCCAGCGACGTTTCTTGCTTTCTCCAAAAGATCTGCTGCCGCACCATCACCGGATAATCCAATTTTTTCAGCAATTTCTTTAACAATCTTTTGGAAACTCCCCCGAGTTGCACTGCCCCGTGTCAATGTATCTCTCAACATTTCACCACTATCCGGACCGTTGCCCCCAGAACCTTGGGTGTACACGCTGTATTTTTTACGCAATTCTTCAACTGTCGTCTTCTCCGCCCTCGCAACATCTTCCCTAATCTGCTTCACTTCTGGAGATACATCATCTCCGAACCGTTCTTCAAAAATTTTGGCCATAATAGCTGAACCCCACATTTTATCTGCGTTTCCTTCTCTACTTTTTTCGTACTTACCTTCTTCATTCCC
>CAYTMT010000093.1:0-1686 GCA_964439095.1 uncultured Gammaproteobacteria bacterium
CAGAGGCTTTCTGACTTAAAAGAAAGTCGAATGTCTTTTGAAAACCAAGGTGGACTTCTGAACGGTGGTGTGTGTTGGTGGCATTCGAGACTTCAGAGAGCAAGCCTTTATCTGTCGATCTATCGGCCAGATCTTCCGCGGGATCAAAAACTGACCAAACGAATCATCCAAAATTGGATTCGGAAAGAAAAAGTAATTCTGGTACCTGGCTACAAAAGCTTCGAGGAGTTTACCTCTCTAAATTCTGAGCTGGTTCAAAAGGAACTTGAGGCCTGGCAGCGTGGCGATGGATTTTTAAGGCAATCATGGGTGGAGGGACTGCTTGGGCGAAGTCAAGTCAGCGCGGGCAATCTGGAAAAGAAAATGGAACAACTTTTTTATGAAGTCGAAAAGATGAAGCGAATTGTTTTTCAAAAACTTCAAATACCGGGAATCGTGGCCCACGCTTGGCTCGTGGTCGGAATGTCCTCTTTTTCGGATGGATACCGAATTCGTTATATTGATTCCAATTATCCAGATGTGACTCGGGCTTATGATTACCATTTTGGAGATCAGAGCATTTCTCAGTACGGCCATTTGGTGCCCTATATTCGTCGAGATGGTGACCTGGAGGATTTTCAAACCGAAATACTGAGGTTCTGTCGTCCCCAGCTCGCCATGCAGAAATGGCTGCCAGAACTTTTAAAGGTTTCGTCGCAAGTGAAAGGGACAAATAGCCAGCTATTAGATCAAATCATTTCTCGAGCGAACGCCAAGGGTGAATTCCATAAATTTCTAAGGCGCCGAACCCTTCAGCCAAAAGATCTTGAGCCACCGGGTTGGGCTCAACTACTTCAGCGCTCAGGCTCTTCTAAATAAGTATAACCCGACAAGCCTTCTTCGTAATGCCGCATGAGCAGTCGAGCTTCATGTTTTGTAATGGTGTTGCTTTGAATACCACCTTCTATGGCTCTTCGAATGCGGTTCACAAGGTCCACTCGGTCATATTGAAGATAAGTCAGAACTTCTGCAACAGTGTCACCAGCCACGACATGTTCAATCGTATAGCCAGCGCTTGAGATAGAAACGTGAACGGCATCGGTGTCGCCGAACAAATTATGAAGATCACCTAAAATCTCTTGGTAGGCCCCAAGTAAAAATACACCTAAATAATAAGGTTTGTTGGGCTTGAGGGAATGAACTTCAAGGGCATGCTTGGGCTGGCCATAGTTGCAGAAGTGGTCAATTTTTCCGTCTGAGTCACAGGTGAGATCAACAAGTACAGTCCTTCGGTCAGGGCGCTCCGTTAAGCGATGAATCGGCATAATGGGGAATACATGATCCACCGCCCATGAGTCGGGTGCCGACTGGAAAACAGAGAAATTACAGTAAAAGCTGTCAGAAAGCTCCTGCTCGAGGGCTGTCAGGATATCTTGATTTTCTTCGCTGCCCATGGCGATTTTTTGCCTTTTTGTAAGAACAGACCAGATTAGGTTTTCAGCCTTGGCTCTTTGCTCAAGACTTAAAAATCCGTATGAAAACAACTGTAAGACATCATCTTTTAACTGAAGGGTGTCGTGATAAAACTCATTGATGTTATCAGAGTTAATCTTTTCATAAATCTCGTTCAGATCGTGAATAATTTTGTGATCACTTTTTGAAACGCTGGGTTCGAGACCTTCCTTTGCGACTTCGTTGGTTCCTAAG
>CAYTMT010000094.1:0-1645 GCA_964439095.1 uncultured Gammaproteobacteria bacterium
AGTTGAGTTAGGTTTTGACAAACATTTGTTGAAAGATAAACCACGTGTTCTTATTATGTAATTGTATTTCTATATGAACAAAAAAATCCTAAAACACTATCTTGAATTTGGTACATACACATACCCTGGTTTGTATCAGGAAAAATTGCAGCGTGATTTGCCAAGTGATATTCGGCGAATCGGCCTTTTGGTACGTCAAAATTTTATTCATCGCACTACGTTAGCAGCAGGAAATACAGGGAGTAATGCTGACCTACGATTTGGCGACATGGCACAAATGCCATGGTGGCGCCAACCCGAGGATGATATTTTAGTTACCGCCCCAGCAATGCTGGCAGAATTATATCGCCGCGATGCGCGAGGGTTTGTAAGTGATCGAAAGCCAGAGGATAAGTTAGTATTAACGTGCCGTTTTGTGGCCATAATGATGGCTAGTATTTTAAAATCAAAAGGAATTCCCGCGCGAGTTCGAGCTGGTAATGCACCGTATTTTGATATGGGTACTTTAGGAAGTGTCAGTACCGATCATTGGGTAAATCAGTATTGGCATGAACAGGAAAAGCGTTGGGTCACAATTGATGTTGATGGTAGTTTAAGTGTGAAGGATGGGTTTGACACCTACGATATTCCTGAAGGGAAATTCGATTTTCCGGCTGATGCTTGGCTCGCTATTCGGGCTGGGAATGTGGATCCTCAACATTTTTATAATGCGGGCGGTCATTACGGCCAGATCGTGGTTGCGTGGTCATTATTTTATGATTTCCATTCGCTCATGAATAGTGAGATTATTTATACACATGGCACAAAGTATACTCATCCAAAAAATTTCAATACCTTGGCCGAGGCCGAACTTAAGAATATTGATGATCTGGCGCGTTTAATGCAAAAACCGGATGAAAATTTTGCTGAGTTGGTAAAGATTTGGGAAAGTGACCGAGATTTTCGTTTGTTGGTAGGGTCGCTGCTTTAATTATTGTAAAACATAAAATCCCGATTGCTCGGGATTTTATTTTGCCTGTACTATATAAGCCGAATTTTGTACCCCGAAGGGCGGCAACCATTTATCTAGGCCGCGCATTACTGCGTGGCTCAAACGAGCTAACTTTTCGAATCCCGCAATGGGGAAACGCTGCTCTTTCTCCAGGTAGGGTTTGCCACACCTGCTGTCACCAACAGGCGAGTGGGCTGGCAAAGCCGCCCACACTTTTCACCTTTTGCCGAAGGCATCCCGTAGGGACATCCTTTGGCTAGTATTGTCTCTGTGGCACTGTCCCGCTGAACGCCTCGCGACGCCCAGGGTGGATGTTATCCATTACCATTGGCGGCTCAATCAAGAGCCGGGAGTTCGGACTTTCCTCCCCGAAGGGCGGTTGCCCTAGTACGGGCGGGCTTAGTGTAGCGGAAAATTGGGCAAAAGTCAATGGTTGACCCACGGGGTGTTTCGGGATACTATATAGGTAATTACACCTATGAAACGCTCTGAAATTTTGCTAATGATTCTACAGGTCCCTGTGGATTTTTTGATGTTGATGTTAGCGGCACTGACTGCGTATGCCTGGCGTTTTTCGGCTTGGGCTGTGGCGTGGAAGCCGGTACAGTTTGCCCTTACGTGGCCTGATTTTTTGCATTTGAGTGTGTGGGTGGC
>CAYTMT010000095.1:0-1639 GCA_964439095.1 uncultured Gammaproteobacteria bacterium
GGAAGCGACGCGCACTTCACCCCCGTAAATCGGGGTTTTTCTTTTGTTTTGCACAACCCGCATTCCCCTATTGCTATATAATTAAGCCATAGAGTAAAGGTCGTTAAAGTTTATAAAACTTCGATGAAAATCTTGCATATGATTTCTTGGATCCTTTTGGTGGTTGGTGGATTAAATTGGTTGCTGGTTGTTTTCGGAATGGATCTTGCCACTTGGGGATTACCAGAGATCGTTGCTCAGGTTGTTTACGTTTTAGTTGGATTGTCTGCCCTCTTGCAGCTAGTTACTCATAGAAAGGATTGCAAAGTGTGTGGGTCGCCGATGACTCAGACTTCAGCTGGCGGAATGTAATCAATGCAAAAAAACACCTGGAATGCCCAGGTGTTTTTTTGCATTTATACCGAAACTCCCAACTTTTTCCTGACTCTAGCGCCAGGCATATTCTTTACGAAGTAGAGCTTGGAGCGGTGAACTTTCTTAGGAGAGCTAACGATAGTAACTTTGCTGATTATTGGGCTGTTGATTGGATAAATCTTTTCAACACCAACTCCAGCCAAAGTGGTTCGGACCGTAAAAGTTGCGCCCTCTTCTTTGCCGTGCTTTCGCGAGATTACCATGCCTTCAAAAGGAGTGGTTCCTTCGTACACTTTTACTTTAGCTCCTGATTTAATTTGTTTTAATATTTCTTCGCTGATCATTTTTTTATACGTTAGTTTGTGGATTATTTTGTGCCGGCATCTGGTCAACCATCGATTTCAACATTTTTGCTAAATCGTCTACTGAAGTTCTGACTTTTACATAGTAGTCAATAACTCCTAGCTGCTTAGCTTTTTGAATGTCGCTCTCCTGACCAAGATTGGAAGCCACAACCACCGGAATTCGGTTTAGATGCGGATCGGAAAACAATGTTTCCAAAAATTCGAAACCGGATATCTTTGGGATTATTAAGTCCAAAATTATCATATCCGGAGTGTTTTCTCTGGCCATTTTGAGGGCTTGTTCGCCGTCAAAAGCCTGAAAAACCATCAACCCTTCTTTCTCAAGGCGACCCTTAAGGATCATCGAGAAAAACGGATCATCCTCCACAATCAAAATTTTCTTTGCTGTGCTGTCCATATCGTCGAATCATCATACCTTATTTCTAAGGTTTAGTAAACAGCAATTTCAAAAGAGCTTTTTAGTTGTCCCAAACTTGCGCTGGTTGATATTCAACCCGAATCTCACTACGTGCCAACACAGTTAAGTGATGATCCGTAGCGAGATTCGTTCGACTAAGTTTAATTGTCTCACGCACAGCTTCCGCTACGCGTGCCTTGTTACGACTTCGCCCATGTCACCGAGCCTAGACTGATTCGATCTACACCGAACTTCATCTATTCCCGGCTCCCTTGGCGTGACGGGCAGTGAGTACAAGACTCGAGAACGTATTCACCGCGGCGTTGCTGATCCGCGATTACTAGCGATTCCGACTTCATGAGGTCGAGTTGCAGACCTCAATCTGAACTGGGGCAAAGTTTTTGGGATTGGCTCCGTCTTACGACTTGGCAGCCCATTGTCTTTGCCATTGTAACATGAGTGTAGCCCAGGGCATCAGAGGGCCATGCTGATTTGACGTCATCCCCTCCTTCCTCCCAGCCCA
>CAYTMT010000096.1:0-1484 GCA_964439095.1 uncultured Gammaproteobacteria bacterium
GAGAAAGGACTACCTATGGTTATAGTGTAGTCCTTTTTTTGACTGTTTATGGCAGAATCCAAGATGGATTTTTGCCTAATTTTATGTTACAGTAATTCAATCATAAGTACAAAATATATTTTCACCTTGTTATGTTTCTTCTTCTCAGTTTTGCCTTTCTGTCCGGCGTTGTCACTATTTTTGCTCCCTGTATTTGGCCGCTCCTACCGATTGTGTTGTCGTCGGCCATGGCTAGTACCGGACATCGCCGACCACTTGGTATCACGCTTGGCATCGTCACCAGTTTTAGCGTGTTTACCTTGGCGCTGTCATCGCTCGTGGCTGTTTTTCATTTTGATCCCAACAATTTGCGCCTTATTGCTGTGTTGATTATCGCGCTACTTGGCCTTACGCTTCTCGTGCCGGCATTTTCTAAATATCTGGAGTTTACCGTGAGTCGTTTAAGTGGTTATTGGGGCAAACGAGGTCAGCAAGCAGGGGGTGGATTTTGGCCAGGATTTATAACCGGTTTATCGCTCGGGATTGTCTGGGCGCCCTGCGCTGGCCCAATTTTGGCCTCTATTGCCACTTTAGCGGCCACGGGCCAGGTAACCTGGCGGGTAGTGGCAATTACTCTAGCCTACGCTGTTGGTACCGGCATCCCGTTATTTATCATCGCCTACGGCGGGCAAAAAATTATCGCCAAAGCTCGTTCGCTTTCCCCATACACCGCCCGCATCCAGCAGGTGTTTGGTGTTATTATGATTATCACGGCGGTGGCCATCTACACCAATTACGACAAAGTAGTCGAGGTTGGATTGCTCAATCGTTTGCCGTTTTTGGCGCAGTCATTTAATGGTTTCGAAAAATCTGCGGTGGTGAGTAACGCTTTACTCCTCCTCCAGAACACTCCCACAACATCATTAGCTACCAACCAGGAGCAACCACCGGTATCGTCGCAGTCTGATTTGTTTAATGTGCGTGCCGCCGCGCCAGAGGTGGCGGGTATTACCCATTGGCTTAATACCAGTGAGCCAAAAATTATCGCACAGTTACGTGGCCAGGTGGTGCTGGTAGATTTTTGGACGTACACCTGTATCAATTGCCTCCGCACATTGCCGCACGTAACCGGCTGGTATGAAAAGTATAAAGACCAGGGATTTGTGGTGCTCGGCATTCACACTCCCGAGTTTGAATTCGAAAAAGACACGGCCAATGTGGCGAGCGCGCTCAAACAATACGGCATCAATTATCCCGTAGGGCAGGATAACAACTTTGCCACCTGGAACGCATTTAGTAATCAGTATTGGCCAGCCGAGTATTTGATAGATGCCTCTGGAGTAGTGCGTCGCGTACATTTTGGGGAAGGGGAGTACGATGTAATGGAACAAGCTATTCAAGCACTGTTGGCCGAAGCGGGAAAAACGGTGACTTCCAGCTTAGAAAAAACTCCGGATCAAACGCCCGTGGCGCGCAATTCTCCCGAGACGTATTTAGGTGCCGAT
>CAYTMT010000096.1:1494-1637 GCA_964439095.1 uncultured Gammaproteobacteria bacterium
AAACGGAACCATTAATCTTGGCCAACAAACATTTTACGCACCGTCTCATCAGTCGCTTAATACAGTGAGCTTGGGTGGTACGTGGAACATAAATAGCACCAATGCGGTAGCGGGAGAGAAAGCTTCGCTGTTGTATCATTTTA
>CAYTMT010000097.1:0-336 GCA_964439095.1 uncultured Gammaproteobacteria bacterium
GCCAGTCACTCCGAGTTTCCTTTGATAGTTCCCAGGTGGTTGTCGGTGAGTACGGAAGAAGCAAAGAATTTTGCTTGTGGCAGGCCGATGGAAAATTTTATTTTAAGGAATACAAAAATTCGCAGCTCTGCACGCAGTGAAGATTGGGTAGATGCGAGCGCTGGCAGACTCACATCGTATAACGGTGCAGATTATTCCGGTAAACGAATGATGAAATCAACCTTGGGTTTTCCGGAGGTGCCTTTTGTGTTGCAAGAGCAAGTGGCTGGTTTTGGTTTGGTGGTGGATGTATCGCATAGTGACAACTTGGGCGATACTACAATTCGTATTGCGTCT
>CAYTMT010000097.1:346-1616 GCA_964439095.1 uncultured Gammaproteobacteria bacterium
CGGCGAGATGAAGGCTGTAATTTTTCTTCGGCTACGAGCGATGTGGGGGCAACGGTGGCTGTGTACGATCGCTCGGGCACCATGCTTACTCCCGCAGTGGGGGAATGGGAAACTTTGTTTACGGACAAATATAAATTTCCGTTTGCCAAACTGGTGCCGAGTTTGGTAAAGGCACTTCAAACCACAGGTGTTTATTTTGGGGTTCAGCTTGAGTTGATGGTAGACCCCATAACTTTGCAGACTCATTTGGTACAAGTACGGCCGACTCCGGACAACGGCAAACGTCAGATCAAAAATATCAGTGACACAGAAAAAACTCCGGGTGAGTTGGTAAAAAGAATACTATCACCTTTGGTAAGTGCCGGTTTTGACCAGGTTTGGCCAGTGGGGCGAGCCAGTGATTCGGTTCAGCAGCCTTTCCCTATGTCGGGCTTTGCTGATTTGGAAGCAGTGGTGCGTAGCCCAGGCGTAGTCCAACTAATGGATAAAAGACTTTCATTAAGTTTTAGTGCTTTGTTGCAGGCTGTAAAAAATAATGGAGCTCGGGCGTTTGTCATGCAAGACATGATTTTGCCCAATACCACTCACGCGATAGGGGGCAGCATGAATGCGTTTGATCTGGCATCAATGGCTTTTTTACGTCAGCATATTCCCATGGTAGCCTTGGACAAAACAGAATATCAGGCTCTCGCAGCTATATTAAAGGAAATGCCCCAGGCGCAGTTGCGATTACGTTCGGATGGAATTGTTGGTATAATTGAGGTATATAAAAGTTAGGGCTGTTCAATAAAACACTGTTTACTATTTTTTATGCAAGTAACCATAAAACGAATCGATAAAACCTTACCTTTGCCGGAGTATCATACGGTTGGAGCGGTGGCCTTTGATATTTTGGCACGAGAAACTACGGTGGTAGACCCGCAAAGTATTGGCCGCGTTCCCGGCAATTTGGTGGTCAAAGTGCCGGCCGGGTATATGTTGCTCGTCAAAGATCGATCGAGCACGGCACGCAAGAAAGGTTTACTCTGCACAGTCGGATTTATCGACCAGGATTATTGTGGTGATAACGACGAGCTTCTTTTACAATATTACAATTTTACACAATTGCCGGTTACCATTGAGCGCGGCGAGCGCTTGGCGCAGGCCGCGTTTGTGGCCATTGAAAAGGCCGAGTGGCAGGAAGTAGACAGTATGGGGGGAAATGATAGGGGAGGGTTTGGCAGTACAGGCAATTAATAGTGTTTTTTACATAAAATAATATGGGATTTTT
>CAYTMT010000098.1:0-1615 GCA_964439095.1 uncultured Gammaproteobacteria bacterium
TTGGGCTTTTTTTTGGAAAAAAACGTGTTGGTTTTAATATGGTTACTAGGCTTTACGACGAGACATGGAAAACATACAGAAACGCCGGGGTTGTGTTTCTTGACACTAATGAATGTCGCAAAGAAGCAGAGAACCGTGCGCTAATTTTTCTGCCACTGGCAAGATCCCCAAAATTCCTGCCATACTTACTCAGAATGTTGCTACAAAAAATTTATAGATAAACTTATTACCCTGGCCTAACCACCCAGGATTTTCTTTTTTTAATTTTTATTTGCCGACACCAAGATGATTGACAAACAAGAATTTTAATAGTATACAAACAATTAAGCAAAAATTTAGGAGGTTTAAAATGAAAGCCACCCATCATCTAACTCTTGTTCCACAGCCGAGAGAAGTTGCGCACACCGTTGATTTATTAAATCCCAAAAATACTCCTACCGATCTAGAAGAATGGCAGCTAAAATTAGTGGCCAACCCGAAATGGGCAGTATGGTTGATTGGTTGGGCTGGAGAAACAGCCCCCGATTGTACCCTACGTGCTTCCGGCAAACACTTCGAGATAAGTTGCGAACAGCTATTTTTTGGCAAAACGAGGATCATAGACAATCAGGGAGATCGAACGGTTGACGGTACGTTTTTAGCATATGATGTAAAACTAAAAACTCGCAATACCGTAGTGTCGGCATATCGCCTCACAGGGGTTGGTGAAGAACAAAATAGAATATTGGTCTTCTACTACCACCCCACCATACTGAGGAGACTTAAATACTTGATGCTAAATTTTTTCCCCAACACGTAGCAGAAATTCGTTTTCCTGGTCTAATCACCCAGGCTTTTCTTTTTAAAAACACTTTTTCTTTCCTTAATTTTCTAAAAAATAATTGACAAACAATGATTTTATATTGTATACCAACCAGCAACCAAGCATAGGGAGGCACCCAATGCAAACATTAAGAATTCTGTCGCCCAAGACTTTTTTCGCCGATAACCCTCCCCATCAACTTGTCCGACTAACTAGAAAAAATAAACCCGATACTCTTCCTGATCAATTTCGAGACATTGTAGATGGTCCTTTATGGGATGTGTGGCAATTGGTGTGGAATGGGGATGGTTTTCCAAGCGTTTTCCTTCCTCTAACCAACAACTCCTTACAAGTAAACTGGAGTCTTTTAAATCCCACGAGACATTGGGAATCAAACGAGGCAGGAGAATTCTGTTTTAATGCCAGCATAATGGCATATGACCAGAAAGCTCAAAGACATGTTACACTAGGTGTATATTTCTTAGCTGACGTAGAACTAGACGGTATCCGCCAGCGATCCATCTTTTTTTGCCTCTTCCGTCCCACCATTTTACGCCATGCCCTTTTTCTATTTCAGAAATACTTCCAAAGATAACTTCTCCTGGACTTACTATCCAGGCTTTTCTTTTTCCAAAAAACTGCTATAATAAGCACAGTTTTTAATAAAATCGATCGTATGGACACACAAACAGACATTGCTATTTTAGGAGCAGGGATTGGTGGCTACGAAACATTCCGCTCACTTACCAAGCAGTTCAAACGCCACGGAATCAAAAAAACCATCACTCTTATCGACCACAACAATTACTTCAC
>CAYTMT010000099.1:0-1606 GCA_964439095.1 uncultured Gammaproteobacteria bacterium
ATATATATGAATAACGAGCCTTTCAGAGGCTTCGTTACTGCCATATACTCTCATACTTTACGCTTTCTGTCACCAAACCAAGCACTAGCCAGGCCAGCTTTTGGATTATTTATCCATATTAGCAACTACTTCGCTTACTAAGTCATCTGGATTAAAACTTTTTTGCTCCTGCAAGCAGTCTGTTTGAGCTGGTTTATCATAGTTAAGGCACTGAACAAAACCAAGAGTAAACGTCCCAGTAATAAGCTTGTTGGCTACTGGTGTGGCATAAACGTAGGTGGTATAGGTTGTGCCTGCGGCCCCTTCGCTGGCGGTATGCACGCAATATACCCGACCATTAATAGATCGCTTAACCGCCTTACCTAGCAACCCGTTTCCTCCCACGATTTCTGAACCTCCTTCTTCACACACAAACGGCTCAGTAGTCACTTTGATTACTGGCGGCCAAGATTGTGCATGGATATAGGTTGCGGTGAATTTAACCTCACTTTTTTCCTCCGGACACGAGGCAAATTCACAGCGAGGACCAGTGCGGCCCACCGAAGAACCATCAGTACAAATTTTTGCTTCTTCAGTACACGCTACGGGGGTAGTGCTAGTGGGAGAAACTTGAGACTGAGGAGAAAGCTTTGGCCAAAATAAAAAAGCAGCAACTCCACTACCGGCGATAACTAAAATTATAATTGCAACAGAAACTGTAGGCTTGGACATAGTAGTAATTTTTTACCGAGAATAAAGTAGTTCAAAACAACTAGTTAAGCTGAGCACCGACAGGTACAATTTAATAAAAAACTAAGACATCAACGCTCTTCCGCCGATTTCCACCAATAAATCGGATAGTGCTTCGATGTCTTTTGTTTTAACGGCGGGCAATACTTCTTCGGCAAATTCTTGTAACCGCTCCAATGCTTCGGATAATTTTTGTTTGCCGGCTGGTGATAACATAACAAACCGCACGCGGGCATCTGTTTCTACTTCACCGCTTTTTATTAAATGTACTTTTTCCATAGGTAAAAGCAACCGCGTTACCCCCGAAGCAGTCATACTAATTTTTTCGGCCAAATCTACGCGGCGCAATTTTTGTTCTTTGGTTTGGCCAAGATAATACAAAATTAAAAATTCACTAAATCCCAGGCCGCCTAAAATGCGGTCGAAACGATTGAATAAGATTGATTGGGTTTTAGCGAGATTGAGAAAAAGTTTTACCACCGGACTCATAGAACTCATAATAAAAAAATAGTTAATTAGTAATTGACAACTCAAGTATACAACAACTAATCAAACACGTCAATGCTCCTTAAAAATATCAACCAAACGTAAACGCAAAAGCCTCAATGCCTGGGGTCAAAAACTCTAGTTTTAGCACATGCTCCCTGGCTTTACCGTGCATGTCCACTATATTATACAAACGATCACTATCCACCGTAATGATCCCGTTTTTCACATCGCTCCCCGCGTTCTCTAGCCCAATCGGCTCGCCATCCACATACACCTTCACGAGGCCACGACTATTGATGCCCGGGCGCAAAACGAGAAACACTTTATCAGCGCTAAAATGATACAACAGCGAAGCTTTCTCTCCCGCTACCGCATTGGTGCTATTTAT
>CAYTMT010000100.1:0-1500 GCA_964439095.1 uncultured Gammaproteobacteria bacterium
TTATCATCCTAAGTATCGGGCTTCCGGATGTGCATAATCTGGATAAATTAATGGACGCGCAATCAACAACAATATACGACCGTGAAGGGAACGTTCTTTACGTAAAACACGGTAGCGAAAACAGACAATATGTTAACTACGACCAGATTTCACAAAACATTGTTAACGCCACAGTTGCAATAGAAGACGATCAATTTTGGAATCACCCGGGCTTTGATCCTGTTGGAATTATTCGTGCCGGTTTAAACGACATCATGCACCTTAAAGCTAAACAGGGAGGATCTACAATCACCCAGCAGTACGTAAAAAACACATTCTTAAGTTCCCAAAAGTCCATAGTCCGCAAATTAAAAGAGTTGATTTTAGCGGTAGAGCTGGAACAAACATACGACAAGAAAAAAATTCTTGAACTTTACCTAAACAAAATCGCCTATGGTAATAATGCCTACGGTGTTGAAAAGGCTTCCCAGACATATTTTAACAAGCACGCCAAAGATGTAGATTTGGCAGAAAGCGCAATATTGGCTTCCATGCCAAAAACTCCTACATTCTATAATCCATATGGACCACACGTATATTCCAGAATCACAAAAGATTTTTCCGATCAGGAATTGGCAAAAAGAAAAATCACCCAGGAATCCGATTTAAGCCCGCTGGAATATGAACAGGGTTTAATTGGAAGCACCGTAAAAATAGATGACACACACAGCGCATATTTACAGGGACGAACAGACATAGTACTTAAAACAATGGAAAAACTTGGATACATAAATGCAGAACAAAAAAATGCCGCTCTTGCAGAATTAAAAAATCTGAAATTTAACGAAAACCACGATCAGATAAAACATGCCCATTTTGTATTCTACATATTAGACCAGTTAGAAAAGAAATATGGCAAAGAACTAGTTGAACAAGGGGGCTTAAAAGTATACACAACCTTAGATCCAAAACTGCAAGACATAGCCGAAAAAGCAGTAGAAGAAGGTGCATTGGAAAATGAAAAAAAATACAATGCTAAAAACGCATCACTTGTTTCTATAGATCCAAAAACAGGACAAGTTTTAAGTATGGTAGGTTCTAGAAGTTACTGGGACAAAGCCATAGACGGAGCAGTAAACGTGGCAGACCAATATAGGCAACCGGGCTCATCATTCAAACCATTCGTATATGCTCAACTTTTTTATAACCGCTATGCTCCATCCACAATTGTTCTCGACGCTGCATTTAATTTTGCAAGTGGTAGCGGACCAAAAAACTTTGATGGAACTTTCTGGGGGCCGATGCCAATTCGAAAAGCATTGGGCCAATCAAGAAACATCCCTGCAATAAAAGCATACTTTTTAGCAGGTGGTCAGGAGCCAATTAAACAACTGGCAGAAAAAATGGGAATCCATTTTGACCCACGAACAAGGGATGTAGATGATGGCTGGCCATTATCTTTAGGCGCAAAAGAAGTGAAACTAATAGACCTAGTTTCGGCCTTTGGAGTTTTTGCAAACA